>JBFLZA010000094.1:0-17534 GCA_040756535.1 Cyanobacteriota bacterium | reverse complement strand
GTTTGCACGGTGAGGGCAATTTCTTGGACTTTACCAGCACCGACAACCGTCTGGGGATGGGGTCGCGATCGCTTTTGTCGCATCGTCTCTAAAACCTCACCGCCAGCGGTTTCCACCAACCGTGCGATTTCTGCCAAACCGTCTTCAAACTGCTCTTTGCTTACGTCCTCTATCATCAAGCCAACAATCAGTACCCGATCTTGGCTGGCATCGACGTTTTGAGCAACAAACTCCCGCTGAAACTCAGATTCTAGGCTTTCTACTAAATCCAAGAAATCCTGCTTGGTCAGCATATCCAAGCTCATCGGTCGCGAGACACTCCAATTGGACCCTAAACCGGAAACCCCAAAGGCGCTGCTCTCATCTTGTCCTCCTTGCTCGGTGGGAGGTAACAGATGAGCTAAATAAGTTTCTTTGACATAACCGGTCGCGCCACCGCCGCGTCGAGTAAATCCTGATTCTGTAACATTAAGTACGACTAAGGCATCGAGTCGCTGAATCACCATAGCCGTCAAGGCGGATTCTTTAGGGGTTTCCGACTTGAGCTGGGTGGCAATGCAGCGAATTCCACAAAGTCGTTCTGCACCGTAGCGGGGTAATTCCAGAGGCGGAATCTTGGTTTGAGAAGGTGTGCCGACTCCCACACGCATCACCTGTCCCCGACGATTGATGTACGTACACAGCGGCTGCTTAATGTCTGAGCTAATCGCCGCTAGTCGCTGAGCAAACTCTGGCGTTGTCAAGCGATCGCTCGGAACGCGCTGGTGATACAGCCGTTGTAATTGCTTGAGCTGACTTGACTTCAATCCCTGAAGATTACCGTAAACAGTCTCGATAGACGTCTCTGACCAGCAAACTGGCCCCCAAACACATTACTTCTTATTTTACAAAAACCTTCGGAATCCTATCTCTACCTCTGTAGGAGTAGGCGATCGTCAGCACGGGGATTGCTAGAGAGGCTGCTACATCTGTAGGAGAGTGGATAGGCTAAGACCGACACTCCTGATCTAGCGATCGCAGATGCTATCATTCAAGAACCATAGTTTCATCAACTTAGTCACCCCCCATTAGGCAGATTTATTTATATTCTTTTAAAGAAGTTTCCTAAAAAACATTTTTAGTAAAGTTATTTGACTATATTATTAAGGTGTCTCAAAAAGTCTTCTCTAATAGGAATGCTGTTAGATAGAACAGTAGAAAGGAAGCTTTTAATTCCATCGGGAAGGCTTCGCAGCCGAAAAAGGGTTGACTTTTATAAATTTTGTTGTTTTAAAAGCGATTTACAGGGTAATATGCTGAGCTGTCTTATTGATCCAATAAGCTACCAAGAAGTTTTTTTGATTCTGATAGGACTTTACCTCTCCACAGCCCTCTACTGTTTTGCGAATTGGTTTAAGCGATTTAGGGGAGATCATAGCTTGTCAGCTTCAGACAAACGATTTTGTTTGAAAGTCTTGACCGTGGCAACGATTTTCTGGCCAATTGTTCTCCCGCTTGCTTCCCTGGAAAAGCAACTTTTAGGTTCTCGTGTTGAGGGGATATTTTGGCATTAGTAGCTCCTCTTATCCGATAGAAAGACATTAAGCTCATCCCCCGCATCAATGACGGGGGATTTCATATTCTTAGTTAGGGGTCATTAGTTACGAAAGGCTCTTTCATACTCACTGAATAATAACTCTTGCGGCGTAAGAATTCAGAAATTATTGTTTAAATTGTAGCCGGAATCTTAGCAAACCAGACTTTTTGTATCCTGTTGTATACCAGAAAAGCCTGATTCATCAAAAAATAAGGAGGCACACTCAGAATTATGGCAGCTTATTCAGACCGGGAAGCTTTCATTCCCTATCGTCGCTGTGACCTCATTGAGCTTTGTGTAAAAGACGGTCAGTTGCCTGCCACAGAAGTTCAAAAATTTCGACAGTTCTGCTCGCTCCTTGCAGCTTATTATCATTTTCAGTTCCATTCCTATCTAGAAACGTTAAAAGCGAACTATGCTCCCTTCGATCCAGATGCTGATACCAAATCTCTCAGGGAGACTTCCCCGGAAGAACGGATTTCTATGGAATCCCAACTCGTTTCCGACTTTAAGAAAATTCTGGAAAGAGCCAATTACATTCCCTTGTCAAAAGCCAGCTTGCGACGGGCTTTTAAAGAAAGGTCTTTAATTGCTTTGCATACGAGTGTTGATTTTAATGACTTTGATCAGATGGCCTGCTACTACCGAGGCGACACGTTTAAGCTGGCTTCGATCAAGAAATTTTTTAGGAAGGTAGAAAAGACGGTTAATGTTTTTGAGCGAGTTGCCTTGTTGCTCAAATTCAAAAATGAAGCTTATTTTGTTAACAAAAAAGTCAAAATTGAATCTCTGAGCTTCACTCCAGGTAAGACGTATGTCTACCTTTACAAAAATATCCCGAAATTTGACCTAGAGTTTCTTTTTCCCAACGTCAAAACCAGCATGACCTGGAAAGACCGTCTGCTGTTTGGTGTTCCAGCAATAGGAGCAGCTATTCCACTCATTTTGAGAGTTCTACCCCAACTGCTTCTAGTCCTCGGCGTAATTTTATTTATTACTATTGGCCCCTCTCCGCTGGAAGCTTTGAGACCCAGTGAAAAAGATTTGCGCGATATTGTGCCTGTCCTACTGGCTATATTATCGTTGGTCGTTACCTTAGGTGGGTTTGCCTTTAAGCAGTATAGCAGCTACAAAAGCAAGCAAATCAAATTTCAAAAAAAGGTAACCGAAACTCTTTTTTTCAAAAATCTGGCGAGCAATGCCAGTGTTTTTGGAGCTTTAATTGATGCGGCTGAGGAGGAAGAATGCAAAGAAATTCTCCTCGTTTATTATCACCTGCTAACGAGCAATGATGAGCTTACCGCAGAACAGTTGGATAACCAAATCGAGGTCTGGATGGATGAAAAATTCGGCACAAGAATAGACTTTGATATCAATGGACCTTTAAAAAATCTGGAAGCGATACAGGGCAAAATTATCAAGGATGGCGCACAGAAAGGCCGTATACCTGAAGTTCCCTTGTTGAAAAGAGATTCTCAGGGGAAGTGCCATGTTCTTCCTCTAGACGATGCCTTAGCCGTGATCGATTACATTTGGGACAATGCCTTTCTCTTCACAAAATGTAGGAAATAAGCGATCGCTTATTTGTAGATAGGGAACGGGGAATAGGGACTTTCATCGCAATCTTCGTGTGCATCAAACATCAAAAAAAACTTTACCTCCTAAGGTAGAAGTGCAAAATTGGCAACTCATTCTTAAGATACAGGTTTGCATCTTACCCAGGTTATAGGACATTTAGGGATTTTAAATTTAATCTAAACTTAATTTCCTTTGTATCTTGGAAGACAGCAAAAAATATGAGAATTGCCCAAGTTGCACCTTTAGCAGAACAAGTTCCTCCACCAGGCTATGGTGGTATTGAACTAGTTGTTAGTCATTTAACTGATGAATTAGTTCGTCGGGGACATGATGTTACCCTTTTTGCTTCTGGAGATTCTCAAACCTTGGCAAGATTGGAATCAGTTACGCCCAAAGCACTCCGCCTTAATCCGACAATTAATGAACCTACTGTTTATGACCTGCTTCAACTTAAGCGCATTCTAGAACAGGCAGACGAATTTGATGTTATTCATTTTCATACAGGTTTTACCGCCTTACCTTGGGTCGAGTTACTGAAGACGGCAGTGGTTCATACCCTGCACGGTCGCTTTACAGAACATAACCGTAAGATATTTTCTCAGTACGGCAAACAGTGCTACATCAGCATTAGTAATGCTCAGCGAAAATTTGCACCAGAGCTGAATTATATAAGTACAGTTTATAATGGCATTAAGCCTCAGAATTATCCCTTCCACGCACAACCGAGTCAATCTTCTTACCTCGCGTTTCTAGGACGGATATCACCAGAAAAGGGACCACAGCAGGCGATTGAGATTGCCCGCGCAGTCGGTTGGCCCTTAAAAATGGCAGGTAAAGTGGATGCGGTTGACAAAGATTTCTTTAAGCAGGAAATTGAACCACAAATTGATGGTAAACAGATTCAGTATCTCGGTGAAGTTACTCATGCTGAGAAAGTTGAACTGATTGCCAATGCAGCCGTGACTCTTTTCCCCATTACTTGGTCTGAACCGTTTGGTTTGGTGATGATTGAGTCTATGTGTACTGGAACTCCTGTGATTGGCATGAATTTAGGTTCAGTTTCTGAGGTCATTGCTCACGGAAAAACTGGATTCATCTGTCACAGTATTGAAGAGATGATTAATGCTATTCCTAAAGCTATAGAACTTGACCGCCAAGCCTGTCGCGACCATGTGGTCAGTCGTTTTAGCATTACTCAGATGGTCAATGGATATGAGACCGCTTACCAAAAAGTAATAGCACAACAGATGTCGTCAAACGGTCACAAGAAGACATCTACCGCTGTTTGGGCCCTAAATTGAGCAAAATTTACTTTTATTCCCAGATACCCTACTCAGCGGCGCTTTTAAGCTCATCCCCCGACTGAAGTACGGGGGATTGGACTACGTCCCGCTGCGCTAACACGTCATTGGTCATTGGTTACAAAGGACACAGGACACAGGACTAATGACTCTCGCGGCGGACGGCGTTCCTCCCCCACTTATAAAGATGGGGGCTTCCCGCCGCTTGCTTGTGAGTGGGGTCGTTGACTATAGCCTTCGATTGACTGAATGCTGATAAACGCTCTGCCTCAAACAAGAACTTTACTTAATTGTCATCGAATCTTTACCGGAAGCTAATGGCAATGCAGTATTTTCCCGGTTAGAATATAAGCCTACCAAGAACAAGAATAAGTATAAAGAAGGATTGACACGGGTTCTGTTAAATCGAGATTGATTGCAGAATCAGTTTCCCAAGTCCAAGGGTATTACCTTCTATCAAACATGATGCACTTGCACAAGCACTTCCTCCAGAGTGCGACAGAAGACGTTACGGTAGGGAATTTTCCTACCCTCACAGAAAAAAATTTTTGCGTAGGTCAAAAGAGAATCCCGTTGTGCTAGGAAAGCATCTACTCAAAAAAATGAGTATATGCTCCGGGGCTTTCACCTTAAAGCAAGTGCATTAAACAGTATGTAATCAGGAAAAGTTCTTAGAGTTTCCGGAGCTACTTAGCATTGGGGTGCTTTGATCTATCAATTAGTACGCGCTGAAACTAAAGCACCACCTGCGAGGACTGCAATGGAAGACATCAATAATAGAGGCTCTGTCACAGCGACCTTTGAGAAAAGAGTCATTCAGCCACGCTTGATTGTTCAAGCTTTAGCCTTTACAGGTATTTTGTACTTCTGCGTCGGTCAGGCACCGCCAGATACAGGTGGGACGATGTTCCCATCGGTTAGGAGTAATAGCACAGCTTTGTCAAGAACTGTGAGTCATACTGTATTGCAACATGCCTCACAGCAGTCGGGTTTACCCACCTCTGACCTCAAAATTGTCCAAGCTCATCCGCAAACCTGGTCGGATAGCTGCCTGGAACTGGGTGACTCTAAAGTTTCCTGTACCCAGATATCTGTTTCGGGTTGGCAAATCACTGTTGCTAGTAAACAAAACCGTTGGATTTATCGCACAGATCAGTCGGGTTCGGTAATTAAGCTGAAAGAGAATGCGAATTTACCCAACAAGGTGAATGAAGTAGCGATCGCGCCTAGCATACCGACTAAAAACTGATTACCGATACTGGCTACGCCTATCGGTTTATTCGAGGCAGAGCGCCCTAAGCATTAAAGATTCCTGCAAAATTGCACTATTTAAAGATACCGAAACTTATACTCAAAACATCGAGTGACCCATACTACGGGTCACTCAATGTTTGGCTATGAATCAGTCACCTCAGGAAAATCGCCACTTATAAGAGGGTTTTGAACAATGCAGAGTGATGAACGGTCTTATGATGTCATCGGATTTGGTGATGAAGTTCCTGGTGTTTTAGCACTGATCTGTGCCGCTAGGGAGTATCGCCGCCGGACGTTAAAGTATCCGCGAATCCTGTTAATGTCCAAAGGCAGTAAACAAGAAGGCGTCGGCGGTCATCTAGTTAGGGGAGGTCTTGCCTATCTCGATCGCTGCCAGATTTCCAGAGATTTGCGAAATTCTCTCTCATTAGATACGTTTGGAGCACCACCCGCCATATATCAGGAATTTTTGCAACGAGCAGGGGTTATCGGCATTGCTCTAGACTCTCGTAAGGCCGATGCAGCGCTGAGGAAGATGATGCAGGAAGCGGGTGTTGCTCTGCTTAGAGAAGCTGAGATTGAGTCAGTCATCAAAGAAGATCAAAAAATCGTCGGCATCAAGCTAACCAGGGGCGAAACCTATTATGGCAAGCAGTTCATTGACTCAACGGTGAATGCTGAGTTGGCACAAGCGGCAGGAGTCAGGAAACTCAAAGGGTTTGAAACCTTTGGCTTACCTGAATCCGAACTCCCCGTCACGCTGGTTTTTGAAACACAGGGACTTAGCGATCGCAGACTCAAGGAGATAGAGTATAGCTATCTCAAACGCTTCACTAACCTTGCCGATACACAAGCTCAAGAGTATCTCCAGCACGCTGCAGGTTTTAACACCAAGTTAGCAGAACAACTCAGGCAGGACATGGTCGATGCCAGAGGCAATCTCAAAACCATGTGGGCAGGCAACGATCATATCGATATCCGCTCGTCAGCTTTATCCGCCGCTTATCACTCGTTTAGAGGAAAGAAGCTCTCTCTATATGAAAGCGGTGTCATCTTAGACAGAGGGAATATTGCTATTCTTCCGGGTGGCAGGCTATCTTGGAACGCGCTTTTGTTTGCTGTTAGTGGGAGTGAGGCAGAAGAACTGGCCAGAGCAAGTGCCAAACCCACACCCAAAATGCTAGAGGAAATGGCTTACCTCGCCAAATGGCTGAAGAGCTTGGGGGCTACTGCTGTCAATCCGGCATCCGAGCTTTACATCAGACACGCGGGCAATATTACTGATGTTGTCGAACCCCTCACTGGTGCCGCAATGCTTATGGGTGGCGTACCTCCCCGTGAAGCGTTGGGTACGTTTGCATATCATTTTGATGTGCGTGGCGGTATCCCAGGAATTGGTGAAAAAGCGAGAACACAAGGCTTCGACAGTGTCACTTTTGAAGCGCCTATCTTTAATATTGGCATCCAACACGCCCAGATTAAGAGCGTACCTAATCTTGCGATCGTCAGTCCAGCTTCTGGGTTTAGGGGTTTTGCACCAGCGACGGGTAGGATTGTTGAATTTAATACGGCTGTTGGTCAAGGATTGGGCATTGCTGCGATTATTGCCTTGCTGGGTAACAGGAACTTGGCAGATGTATCCAACCTAGAGGTGAGAAATGTTTTAGTAGAAACAGGTCAATTACCTCGCGTGTTTGGAGTGGCTAAAGCTGTTGAAGCCTCTCGACTGGAGCGATTCGAGACGCTTGTCGCTTAATTTAAAATTGGAATGACGGGGTGACAACCCCGTCAAATTGTAGATTTTATCAGCGCCACGCCACACTCTTAAGCGCTGTGAAAGTGAATAATCAGTAGTACTCAAATGAGGAATGAGAGATTGGGCGATTCTGTGTCCTCAGTCCCCAATCCTCAATCCCCAGTCTAATCTTCTACAATCTCAGGCGCTTTTGCTGGCATCGGGAAAAGTGAGGCAAAAGCCGTCTGACGCTGCTGTGATGGTTCTTCCGCAAGATTCCACAAGGTTTCGTAGAAGAAGAAGGACACACCAGCAAATCCCCTCTGTCGAACCACTTCAACTTGCTTCTTGATTTGTGACAGGGGAATTGCCTTCTCTTTGAGTCCGCTCAAAATCCCGATCGCAACAGGAATATGGCTACGTGCTGCCTTAAGTTCAGGTTGATCCAATTCAGAAACAAAGACATTGAAGTCGTTGCGATAAATCTGCACAATCAGTTCTTCTACAAAACCCCGTCGTTCCCAAGTTGCCCAATCGGCTAAAAAGAACTCATAGGAAAAACGCTGTGGGTTAGGAGAAACCGAGACGACGACGTTCTTCTTCTTGTCTTTAATCGCCCGGAACAACTGCGCCATGAAATCCGTAATTTTGTTCGCCCGCCAGCGTACCCATTCGGGGTCTTGAGGGTTGGTTGGGGGAGCTTTACCTTGGTGTTCTTGTTTGTATAGCTGTACGGTGTAGTCGTCGTAACCAAACTCCCCAGGTAAACCGAAGTGGTCATCCAATTGAATGCCATCAATGTCATAGTTGCTAACAGTTTCAACCACTAAATCTTGGATAAACTGCTGCACTTCGGGTTTAAAAGGATTGAGCCAGACGATTTCGTGCAGCTTTCTATCCTCAGGCTTTACACCTTCTGCAATCTCAATCTTTGTCCCATCTCGCTTTTGGGTGAGCCAGTCGGGATGGCGTTTGGCTAAATCAGAATAAGAGGGAGCCATGAAGCCAAATTCAAACCAGGGAATCACTCTCATCCCGTTTTGATGCCCCACTGCAACAATTTCCTTGAGGACATCTCGCCCCTGTTGCAATCCCTTGTTGGGGTCAAATGACTCTTTCTCTAACTCCGTTGATATCCGCGCTTCACGTCCCAAAACTCGTTTGGCAACCTGACTGGGATGCAGGGTGTAGCCCCAGTTCCAAACCGTAGGATAGACCGTATTAAAGTTTAATTCTTTGAGTCTTTGCAACGCATTGGTTGTTTTTTGCGTTGAAAATAATACATCACTATCTATATTTGTCAGCCACACCCCCCGGATCTCGCCTTTGGCTGTATTAGAGGGCTGGGTTCCCACTTTGGCAATGTACTGGGAGGCCACTAATCCAGTGGTTCCAGTGGCTTGGCACAAGAAAGCCGCCACATCGCCTCGACTGGCTAACTGATTGGAGTTGAGGGTGCGAACATTGGGATAATTGACAACGAGCTGTTTTTCTGTAGCTGCCGCGATCGCACTTCGGGAATATTCAGGAATCCCTGCAACATCGGCAAAAGCGCCATTCAATGTTTCCAGGGCAGGCTGATTTGGCACGTACTTCAAACCACTAGCCAAAGAGACTAATGCTTGCACGCGAGGAATATTTTGATTGGGTTGAAAGACACCACCTGGATAACCCGCAAGAAACCCCTTTTGATAAGCCTTGCGAACGGCGTTACTCGCCCAGTGTTTAGTTGGGACATCAGCAAATTTACCCCCTTCGCGTACCACCGGAACATCGGGAAACGCTGTATCTAGCATGGAGGCAAATTCTGCTCTGGTTACGGATGCATTGGGTCTAAAACTACCATCTGGGTAACCATTAATAATGCGTTGCTGTGCCAACCGTTCGATGCACGCTTGCGCCCAATGCCCTTGGACATCATTAAATCGGGTTGTTTGAGAGAAAGCTGCCGATGGCTTCCACAATGCGATCGCTACGCCAAAGACAAACAGGAACACAAACCAAGCCTGACGCCCACAAGCGTGGCTAAAAGAAACAAGTCCGTCTGCACAGACGGTAAATAAGCGTTTGACAAACCGTTTCATAGGTACCGAACTAGATATAACACTATTGACGCCAGGAGCTTGACCTGATCGGGAAGACTTGATTAGCAAGGTAAAGGTTGCACTAACTGAGAGACTAGCATCGCAGAAAACAACGGTTGCTTGTTCATTTGGGATTAACTATTTTGCACAAAACGCGATCGCCAGATTGCGATCGGGCCCAAAACTAGGCTAGCTTACGCCTCGTTACATTCTTTGAAACGGTTCTCTGGTTCTCTTGTTGAGCAAGAGAGGGAATGCTCTTGACATCGCTCAAGAGCAAAGCCTGCCCCAAGAGTTCAGTGGGAGAAAAGACTTGGCGATCATCTCGGTATATGCTTACCTTTCGCGTCCTAAACAAAATGCGATCGCTCTAACGATAGTCTTCCCATCCTCAATGAAGGGTGAACGAACAGTGAGTAGTGAATAGTGGGTATTGATGGAGTGAGGCTTAAATTATGAAGGTTGTATGAAGGAAAACGCTCCACGAATTTTAGGAGGTAACATAATTTCAGCTTATGATTTACACGAATTTGGGTTGTTATATGAGCATATTTTTTAACAATTGTTAACCCTTTAAACGACATGTTAAAGCCTATTCCATTTAACTAGTGCTTCACCCTTCATGAGTGGTTACATTGATTAGTTTTTACAACACTCAAATCTATAAAAAGTTGATGAAGCTGGGGCTTAAACTGGAATTCTTGAGTTAATCAGTTCTACTATTTTCCTTGAGTTGCACCTGTACTATGAACAAGCCGATGAATTTTAACACGATTAGCAAAAATATTGGCTACATTTCTAATTTAGATTTAGACGCTACGAGCCAATATTCATACATCAAAAGAGAGTGAGCTTCATTCTTTTACTTGATTCAATTGCTATGGGAAATCTATTTTTTTACTGACTTGCGCCTTAGCGGATGAAATTACTAGTAATTCACTCAGTCAAGACCAACAGATTATCATTCTCTGATATTCAGGGTTGACAAGCGCTTCTAAATCTGTTGCTTATCCCATTTTCTTTGGGTGGAAGACGAAAACTTGATGATATGGCGTTTGGTAGATTACCAATTTTTACATCTGTCCCTAGATAGACGTTACAAAAATTTGCCCTATGTCACAATTTTTGTAGTTCGCTCATTGCTTTTGGCAAAGTTTTATTTTTCCCATCATGCCTAAAATCATACCCTTACCGTACCACAAACGAAGTTCCGCGTTTCTGGTCTGCTAGCGCATGAGGTAAACCCATGTTTGCAGATTGTTCAATAAAGCTGACCTATTCTTTGCGGAATAGAAACTTGTGTTGAGCAGTTAGACTGGATTTAGAGGTTCATCTCTAAATTTTAAGTTTTATTACAATTAAGGGAAATATTCGAGAAGCCGAGTGTTGTTTTATACAACAGAACCTCAGCTAATCACCTGATTTTAGGATGTCCGCACAAATTCCTTAGGGAAAAATCCATTTAGTAAACAATGATTTGTGTTTCAGTATGACCAACAAAAATTACTCAGAAGATGACGATTTGTCTGTCATGAACAAGCGAGCCCTTAAAAAACTGGAAAGGGCAATTAAGCTGTCTATGGGCCAGTTCTCACTGATTTTGGTATGTTGTAACTGCCCATCCTTACGACTGCGAGTGGTAAACCGATTGCCAGAATTTTGCTCAATGCAGATTCAGGAACTCGTCCTGCATCCATCGGTGAATACACTATTTACCACTATTTTAACAGCTATTGAAGATACGCCGCCGCCAGCTTTGATGGTTTTTGGGTTAGAGTCAGTTGTTGCGATCGAGTCAGTATTAAGTGCAACAAATTTAGTGCGGGATGAATTTCGCAAACAATTTCCTTTTCCTCTAATATTGTGTATTAATGATGAGATTTTACAAAAGCTGATTCGATTAGCACCTGATTTCAAAAGTTGGGCTGTGAATACAATTCGAGTTGAAAACCCTAAGACTCCCTCCCGAAATCTGGCAGCAATCACTGCTTAATTCTTAACACAAGTCCTGCAAAGATACTTCTGGTTAGGTCTTTTGAAGCAGGAAATGATACGTTCCGTGTTATTTTTGGGTGGGAAAGTACTTAAGCTCATCCCCCGACTGAAGTGCGGGGGATTTCACGTCATTGGTCATTAGTTACTAAGGACAAAGGACTAATAACTAATGATAAAGCGGCTGACGGCGTTCCTCGCCCACTTATAAAGATGGGGGCTTCCCGCCGCTTCTTTGTTAGCCCAATTACCCATTACTTATTTTCCTAAATTTTGTTCAGATTATATCGTAGTTGTTGCTCCTGTAGCTTGAGTTGCGCGATTAATTCAGCATTCTGGAGGGCAGCACCACCTCGTTTCAACTTCTCATTGTTTTTAAGCTTCTGAGAGAGTTGATAACACAACTGGCACTTTTCTAAAATCTTGAGAATCGAAGGAGCAAATTTAGCAAATTTCTCTTCATCTTCTTTTGTAAAACCTTGTTTATCGATTTTTTGAGATAAATCATCGTTAGGGCTGTAGTTCGGCTTTAATTTGTTGATTAATTGCACGACAGCTACTAAATCTTTTTTCTTATTCAACAAAGGCCAAGCCAGAATCGTGTAAGTGCGATATCCCGTTCTCAAATCGGTCTTCTTCGCCTCCTCAGAACGGGGATCGACATAGACATCGAAAGGAACATTGATAACTTCTAAGGAAGTGGCCGCTAGACTAGCAATTCCTCGGTTTGCGGGAATATCAATCAGCAGGCACCCTCCGTCACCATCATCAGCAACAATCGTGCCGAGTACTTTTGTTTGCTTATCGAGCAAAAAAATACTGGTGCGATCCGCTCTTAGCAAATCTCCCGCTTTTCGGGTAAGGCGACGCAACATTTCACAGAGGGTACCTACCAACTCGTTAATCGCCCTGTCTACGTCACTAACGCCCTCCGGTGGTCTGGAGAGCATGATCGCATTGCTGAGAGTTCTGTCTGTATCTGAAGAACCAACCGAGTTCTCTCGCAGATCTAATCCGGCGATTTCTTGCCAGTTCAGCCCTAAGAACTGACAAATTTCTATAAAATTAACCCGATTAACGGGTTCGCCTTTGAGGAAGAGATTGGTAATAACAAGGTGCAGAGAGTGCCCTAATTCCTTTGCAAGGTCTTGTTCGCGTCCATCACTCTTACGCTTCCAAGCCAAGTTAACTTCTTGGATATGCTTTGGATGTACAGTATACGACCTTGCCATGTCTGAGCATCGAGAAACCGCTCCTGAATTGATCATAATTGAGGATGTACATCGCAACAAAACTATATTAAATCTATAATTTTTTTAGAAAAAGAGTTATATTTATTAATTTTTAGAGGAGTGGACATTTTTAGCCTCTATCTCCCGAAACATAAGTTAATTCGCTCTAAAAGCTGAAGAAACAACTCTCCCACTAACTCCCGTAACCTCACAGTGAGGTTCTCAATCCTTTGCTCCGTCGGGAGTCTTTCCCAAAAATCAGAGGCACCAGGCAAAATCGTCAGGTCTCCCTTAGAGCCAGTGAGCGCCTCTGGGTCGTACCAACCTTAGAGACAATCTCCAGTACTTGAAAAGTATTACTCCCTTAGAGGTAGAAGAATATCCATACAGGCAAGGGAAAAGGTTCCTCTTCCCCCTTTTCCCTTTTCCCTTTCCCCTTTCCCCCAGTTCTTACTTATCAATATTCTTGGGATAGGAAAGGAGTAAGAGGCGACCAGCAAGTGCGATCGCACCCTTATTTCATCTACCCACTCAAAGTGCGTTAACGAAGCATCCCGTAAGGGTTATGACACATTCTCACGGTAACTCCTTCAATACCCCTGCCAGCATCTCAAACATTTGATCAATATGTTCTTTCTGAATAATCAAAGGCGGAGACAGCGCAATAATGTCCCCTGTCACGCGGATGAGTAGTCCCTTTTCAAAGCAGCGTTGGAGACAATCCATCCCCCGAACTCCTGGCTTTCCGGGTATCGATTCCAATTCAATTGCCGCCACCAGTCCCAAGTTGCGTAGATCGATAACGTGAGGCAACCCCTGCAAAGAATAAACCCTGTCTTCCCAGTAACTTGCTAGATGATTGGCATGGGCAAACAATCCTTCCTCTTCGTAGATATCTAGGGTTGCCAGCGCTGCCGCACAGGCGAGAGGATGACCGGAATAGGTGTAACCATGGAAAAATTCGATCGCATTTTCCGCCGCCGCCGCCATAAAGGCATCGTAAATCCCTTTGCGGACAAATACCGCTCCCATCGGCACCGTACCGTTGGTAATTCCTTTGGCTACCGTTACTATATCCGGGATCACACCAAAGTACTCGGTGGCAAAACTGGCACCCAGTCGTCCAAAACCAGTTATCACTTCATCAAAAATCAGGAGAATGCCGTACTTATCACAGATAGCCCGCAACCGTTCTAGATAACCCACCGGCGGAATTAATACCCCTGTAGAACCTGCAACGGGTTCGACA
This sequence comes from Cyanobacteriota bacterium, assembly GCA_040756535.1. Classification (GTDB taxonomy): domain Bacteria; phylum Cyanobacteriota; class Cyanobacteriia; order Cyanobacteriales; family Coleofasciculaceae; genus JBFLZA01. The sequence continues at coordinate 3,533 of JBFLZA010000094.1, read as the reverse complement.
ATAACTGCCGCAATGGTTGAAGCGTCGTGTAAGGTGACGATTCGTTCTAGTTCATCCGCTAAGTGTGCCCCCCACTGCGGTTGAGAGCGACTAAAGGCATTATGTTCGAGGTTATGAGTATGAGGCAGGTGATCGACACCGGGAATCAAGCTGCCGAAGAATTTGCGGTTGGATGCAATGCCACCGACAGAAATACCCCCAAAGCCCACACCATGATAGCCCCGTTCCCGCCCAATTAAGCGCTGACGTGCACCTTCGCCTCGTACTCGATGATAGGCGATCGCAATTTTTAAGGCTGACTCGACTGCCTCCGAACCCGAATTGCCGTAGAATACATGGTCGAAATGCTCTCCTGGCATCATCTTGACCAAGCGTTGGGCCAGTTCAAAGGCACCGGGATGTCCCATCTGGAAAGGAGGGGCATAATCGAGGTGGGCGACTTGCTTGTGAATCGCTTCAACAATTTTTGGGCGACAGTGACCTGCATTGACGCACCACAATCCTGCCGTACCGTCCAAAATTGGACGACCATCAGGCGTGAAATAGTGCATATCTTTTGCGGCAGCGAGTAAGCGCGGGTTCGCTTTGAACTGCCGATTAGCAGTAAAAGGCATCCAATAGGCTTCGAGTTGGCTTTGCACCGACGTTGCTCCGTTTAACAATGGATTTGTTATATCATTTTGCGGAACCAACGCTACAAATACTCCCTAAAACTTCATTGGAGAGGCAATATTGTCTGTATCACTCGCAACCTATCAATAAACTTTTTGATGGCAATGACTCCAGTTAATACCGAACTTTGATGAACTCCAATGAGCAGAATGAAAAAATTAAAGTTTACTCTACAAATAAGCTAATTTTGAATAAAGCATCGAGACAATGAAAAGATGGAAATAATATGTTTAATAAAAGCATTCAAAGCATCTACAACTTTCTGAAGCTCTCAGACTCAATTGCCACTTCAGGGCAACCCACAAAAGAACAATTTTCAACAATCAAAGAGGCAGGGTATCAAGTGCTTGTGAATCTGGCATTACCAGAATCTCCGAATGCTTTGCCTGATGAAAAGAAAGTCGTTGAAGCTCTAGGTATGCAGTACGTACATATCCCAGTGATTTGGGAAAACCCCAAGATTGAGGATGTAACCCATTTTTTCAGCGTTATGAAAGCCAATGCTGACAAAACCATTTTTGTCCACTGTGCGGCGAACATGAGAGTTTCAGCTTTTATGTATCTTTATCGTCGCATTCACGAACACATCAGTGAGGAAGAGGCGAAGCAAGACTTACATCAGATTTGGGTTCCCAATGAAGTTTGGCAGAAATTTATGGAACAGGTAGTTGAGCATGATTGGTAAGTATCAAGGAAAGTTAAATCTAGGGTGGACTCAGCGAGAGTTGGTGCCTCTAGCAATCACGCTTTTCCACTACTAGAGATAATCGCGCCTTGGGGAACCCATCGCTTGGCACGTTCAATCAGAATGCGATCGCGTTGACAATCACCTCTAGACCTTAGACGGGATAAGTGTTTTTATGAGAGACTACGAATCTCACCAGCGATCGCGACCCAATATGACACACGACTCAAACCTTACCCTTGTCCAGATTAAAGAGCTTTCTCCTCCCTTAAATGCTCATCTCACGCTTTATATGTTGGAACATTTCGGTGCTACCGTTAAACTTTCCAGCACCTATCCAGCCCAAGATTTGAAAGTACAGCTCTGGACAAATGCTTTAAACAAGTTTAACAGTGAAGGAGATTGGCATCCCATAGACCTTGCTTATCAATCTAGTGAATCCAACGATACCTACATCTTCCAAAATTCTTTTATACCGACAAGTGAAGGTAACTATCAATTTACTTATCGAGTCGGACTTAATAATGATAATACTCACTGGCAATGGGCAGGAAAGTTTCAAGAAAATGGCTATCTCATCGTTGAGCCTCCATCTCCCTTAATGACATGGACACAAGGCCCAAGTTGTATTGAAATTCTCCCTAACTTTTATGTAGGCAATTTCATCGCTGCCTGTCAAGCTGAGGAACTGGGAATAGATGCTGTCCTCAATCTTGGCTCTGAACTCACTTTATCATTCCCACCTGATTTTCAAATTTCTTATAAAAAACTTGGAGCTTTAGACGGAGCAAAGCATCCTATAGCTGATGAGATATTATTAGAGGCTGTCAATTGGATAGACGAACAAATTCAGCAGGGGAAAAAGAAGATATTAGTTAATTGTAGAGCAGGAATTGGTAGGAGCGGTTCTGTAAGCGTTGCCTATTGTTTCTACAAGCATCCTCTTTGGAGTTATCAACAAACTCTCCAGTACATTTGGAGTAAAAAGCCAGACATTTATCCTCATAAACATCTCCAAGAAAGCTTAGAAAGCCTTTTTCCGAGGGAAAACTGATAAGTAGGTAGAGCTAAAAAACAAGGATATGAGAAAAGGCGCGATCGCTTCTTCTTGGGAGTACAATCAAGCTCGATTGCCTTTGGTCATGCACAAAGCGCGATGTAGCTAGTACAGCGCGGCGGAAATACCCCACCAGTTCAAAGAGATTAAGAAGCTTGCTGTACAAGCAATATCCCTTCTACCTTCTGCCTCCTATCTTTTGCCTTCTTGCACTAGCTAGGAAGCGAAAACTCCTCCAAATTAAGCCAGGTAGCCAAATACATTAATAGTGGCTATGACCCAAGTACGATGTCAGTGAGTCGCGGCTAGTGGTAGCAATAGGAAACCCACTACTGTCTTTTGCGTCTCAAAGCTATGAATTTCAATTTTTTTGACCTATTCTGGATTTTTTTAGTTTTCTCTTCAATCCAACCTTGGTGGCAAAAACGCCAGATGGAAATTCGTCGAGTTCAAAACTTACGAGCATTTGAGCAGCAGCGCCGCAGCAGGGTTATTTTGCTGATTCACCGACAAGAGTCGGTAAGCTTCCTGGGAATTCCTATATCCCGCTACATCACGATAGAAGACTCAGAACAGGTGTTGCGAGCGATTCGCTTCACGCCGCCAGAAACACCTATTGATTTGATTTTGCATACACCGGGGGGTTTGGTTCTTGCTACAGAGCAGATTGCCAGAGCGCTAATTCGCCACAAAGCCAAAGTTACCGTCTTTGTCCCTCACTACGCCATGAGCGGTGGCACCATGTTAGCTCTCGCATCGGATGAAATTGTCATGGATGCCAACGCCGTCTTGGGACCAGTCGATCCCCAACTAGGCAATATGGCAGCGGCAAGTATCCTCAACGTCGTTGAATCCAAGCCTATTGACAAAGTTGATGACCAGACTGTGATGATGGCAGACCTATCTCGCAAAGCCATAGGACAGGTGCAGAGGTTTGTGCGAACGCTTTTACAAGACGAGGTGCCAAAACAAAAAATTGAACCCGAAAACATTGACAAAATTGTTGACTTCCTGACTACAGGAAAAGTCACCCATGACTATCCCATCACGGTTGAGGAGGCGACAGCACTAGGTTTACCCATTACCGTTGGTCTGCCGCCTGCAATCTACAATCTCATG
>JBFLZA010000093.1:0-17536 GCA_040756535.1 Cyanobacteriota bacterium | reverse complement strand
TGTTTTTCTTTTTCCTTTTCCCTTTACCCTTTATTAAGGGAGGCTAGGGAGGTTAACAAAGGTTGAGAGTCTTGGACTGAAAGCGAGATACCTGACTTCTTAGAGAAGTCGGGTATCTAAATCCACCCCTACAAATGGGATATCTATAAAACCAAAATCCTTGCATGGAATGACTGCCCTACCGTTCAATCAAACCGTTGAATCTTCAAACTTATAACCAACACCAATAACCGTCTTAATAAACGTGGGATTAGCTGGGTCAGGCTCAAGTTTTTTTCGCAATCGCGCCACATGAGTATCCACAACCCGTTCATCGCCAAAAAAATCATCCCCCCAAAGTTTATCAATCAGTTGGGTGCGGTTCCAAACTCGACCGGGCTGACTAATAAATGTCGCCAACAGATTAAATTCTAAAGTGGTTAAATCCAGCAATTCTGACTCGCCACCCTCCAACTGGCGTGTTGCTGTATGCTGATCGACATTCACTGAGAAATGGGGAGTTTGGTAAATCAAATCCTGCCCACCGTGACGCAAACTGCGCCGTAGTAGCGCCCGAACTCTAGCCACCAATTCTGTCGGACTAAAGGGTTTGACTAAATAATCATCAGCCCCTGTAGATAGACCGATAACGCGGTCAATTTCCTCACCCTTAGCGGTCAACATCAAAATATAGGGGTCTTTTGTACCGGGCTTTTGTCGAATTCTGGCACATACCTCTAACCCATCCAACCCCGGAAGCATCAAATCCAAAATAATAACATCAGGTTGTTGCTTGGCAAACGCTTGCAATGCCTCTAGTCCATCGCGACACCAGTGACAGGAAAATCTTTCTCGTTCTAAAGCCAGTTGGATGAGTTTAGCGATTTCTGGTTCATCCTCAACAATTAAAATATGCATAACAATTTAGCTTTGATCAGAAGACTGCTGTATGGGAATTTGAATCACAAACTCTGTCCCTTCACCCGGAGAAGAAGTGCAGTACATCTGTCCCTTGTGAAGTTCCACGATAATTTGGTAACTGATTGCCAATCCTAAACCCGTCCCTTCACCGACAGGTTTTGTTGTGAAAAAGGGGTCAAAAGCTCTTAAACATACCTCTTCTGTCATTCCTATCCCATTATCAGCAATGCGAATAATCGCATAAGGAATGGCTGTAGATTTTTGACTGAGTTCCGTGCGAATCCGAATCGATGGAGTTGCCACTTTTCGGGGAGAAGATTGTCCAAAACCATCAACTTTTAAATTTTCCATTTTCAACTCTTCTAAAGCATCAATCGCATTCGCCAGGAGATTCATGAAAACCTGATTGAGATGTCCAGGGAAACATTCAATCAAAGGTAACTCTCCATACTCTTTGATAACTTGAATGGCTGCTGGTATAAGGCTTTGAGTCAAACGACTTTGTAAAAGCATCAAAGTACTTTCAATACCTTGGTGAATATCTACTTGTTTGACCGTTGCTTCATCGAACCGAGAAAAATTTCGCAAGGTTTTTACAATTTCTCGAATTCGTTGAGCGCCCAATTCCATTGAATCAAGGAGCCTGGGAAAATCTTCTGTAACAAACTCCAAGTCAATGGCTTCAATTTCTGCTTGAAGCTCGGAGGAAAGTTGAGGATAAGTACGTTGATACAGTTCAATCAATTTTAACAGGTCATGGGTGTAGTTTCGAGCATGGTTGATATTGCCATAAATGAAATTTACCGGGTTGTTAATTTCGTGAGCTACACCGGCTACCAACTGTCCCAAAGAAGACATTTTTTCAGTTTGAATGAGCTGCGCTTGTGTATCCTTGAGTTGGCTTAGGGTTTTTTCTAGCTGAGTCGCCTGTTGCTGGAGTTGAGCTTTTGATTGCCGTATCGCTTCTTCAGTTTGCTTGCGCTGGGTAATGTCCCGATCAATACCGCGATACCCTTTAAATTTGCCCGCCTTATCGAAGAACGGAACACCACTGGTTTCGAGAACAACGAAGTGCCCATCTTTATGAAGGTTAGTATTTTCCAAATTAGTGAGGGGCAGTCGCATAGCAACTCGGTTGCTCACGATTTCGGTGACGCAATGCGCTTCGTCGGGAGGCATGAAGTCAAAGAGCGTTTTACCCAAAACTTCTTCTGACTGATAACCTAAAATGTCTCGAATTTGGGGACTGACGTAGGTATAGACGGCATTTTCATCGATCTCCCAAATCAAATCGTGGGTGCTTTCTACGAGATTGCGAAATCGTTCCTCGCTTTCTCGCAACGCCTCTTCTGCCTGTTTGCGATCGCTAATATCGCGAGCAATGCCAACCACCGAAACCACCCGCCCACTAGTATCTCTTAAAACTGCCAGGTTAGAGATATGCCACCTCCAAGTTCCATTCTTGTGTCGGACACGGTACTCAACTCCAGACTGCTTTTGTCCCTTTTCAATGGCGCGATGCAACGTACCCAAGCAAGTTGGCAAGTCATCGGGATGGACAAAAAGAGTAAAAACCTTGCCCTCAACCTCTGAAACCTCATGTCCTAAGATATCAACCCAGTTAGGAGAAACATAGGAAAAGACATGATCGGGTGTTAGCTGATAAATGATGTCATTGGCATTTTCTACAATGCTGCGGAACTTGGCTTCGCTCTCTCTGAGCGCTTCTTTGGCTCTATGGCGTTCGGTAATATCTAAGGCAATACCCGTAATGCTTACCACCTCACCTTTCTCATCTCGAATAATCGAGTAACGATGGTCAAAGACAATACCAGCAAAATTGACAATCACATTTTCTAATTGTTCCCCCGCCAGTGCGCGGTTGAAATACTCGATTAACTCTGGCTTGTCTCGATACAAATCATAAATGGATGACCCAACCAATTGTCCGGGTTTGAACCCTATTGCCTCTAACCCTTTCCCCTCAGAGAGCGTAAAAATCCCTCGCTCATCAATCGCAAATAAGATCAGAGGCGCAGATGTCATCACCGTTTGTAAGTGTTCCTGACTTTGCCGCAGGGCGATTTCAGTCTGTTTGCGCTCCGTGATATCTTCACTAATGCCCAACAAATACTGAGGGTTTCCTGCTTCATCGAGAATTGGAATCTTTTTGGTATGGAATATGCGTTGAACTCGATGAGCAATGCTAATAGATTCTTCTGAAATATCTAATAGCTTGCCAGAGGAGAGAACGTCTTGGTCTTTAGCCACAAAAAGCTCAGCCACCTCACCAGGAAACAGGTCATAGTCGCTGTTACCCAGCACTTCTTCAGAAGAGTAGCCCATTTGTTCGGCACTTATTTTATTCCAAAAGACATAGCGCAAATCCTGGGCATCTTTTGCAAACACTCCAACGGGCAAGTTTTCCAGTAAGGAGTTGAGGAATCTCTGAGTGCGATCGCGTTCTTGTTCGGCTCGTTTGCGTTGGGTAATATCCCGCATCAGAGCCAGAATGAGTTGTTCTCCTTGAACTTCTAACAAACCGAGGCGAATTTCAACCGGAAAAGTTGTGCCATCTTTGCGGCGATGGGTACCGTTCACTGTGGCAGGTGTACCGTTCATCACCTGCTGCCAAACTGCTCCTGGCACGTAATTTGCTTCGATATCTTGGATGGATAAGCTCAGCAGTTCTTCACAGGTATAGCCGAGAGTAGTGCAGGCTTGCTCGTTGACATCCAGAATTTTACCATTGAGGTTGTGTACAATAATGCCGTCTGCGGCTTGCTCCACCAAACGACGGAAGCGCTCTTCACTTTCCCTCAACGCTAGTTCTGCCCGTTGGCGTGAAGCACACCGATCGCCTAGCGAATCGCTAATCTCACGAACAAAAATGCAGTTATACTCGTGACCCTTGAATTCTAAATAATTAACACTAATCTCGACCGGGAAAATACGCCCATCTTTAGCGCGGTTGGTGGATTCTAAAGTAATAGAACCCTGAGAAGTTAGCTGTCTTCCTTGCTCGGAGCAAAACTGAGCGGGAAAGTCCGGAACGACATCATGGACGCTCATTGATAGGAGTTCTTCGCGGGAATATCCTAACAATTGGCAAGCCGCTTCGTTGACGTAGAAAAATTGGGCATCGCTATCCATCCCAAGGATTGCCTCAGGGGCATGATCCACACAAAACTGCATAAATCCCAGTTGCTCGTTCGCTTGCTGGAGCTGGGCCGTCCGTTCTTCAACTGTGTGTTCAAGTTCTTCTCGACGCTGTCGCAGAGCTTCCTCGGTATGCTTGTAAGGTGTGATATCTAAAATCAAGCCATCCCAAAGAACGTCTCCGTTGGCTTGCCGTTCAGGTAAAGACGCCACCTGAATCCATTTGAGCTGTCCAGAACGTAGGATGAATCGCCCTTCCCAAGACCAACGTTGTAATGTTTCCAGAGAAACAGCAACCGACTGGTTAAAGCCTGCCACATCCTCTGGATGAATCAGCGAGATGAACACGTTGGCATTAGATTGAATTTCGGTTGACTCTATTTCCAAGATTTCCTGGCAACTTGAACTGACAAAGGGAAAAGCCACAGAGCCATCAGGATGCCGCAGAAATTGGTAAATAATGCCTGGAACGCTGGCAGCGATTCGTTGAAATCGCGCTTCGTTCTGTCTAAGTGCTGCTACAGCCTGTTGAGATGGAAAATTAGAGTCTTTCATTGCAAAGATTGAATTGGCAGTAACTACGCCTCTCCAAGGCAACTCCTGCGCTAGTAATGAGAGCGTTTACATGGCGTCAGCTTGCTAACCTTGAAGGCTGTAAGTGTTGAGACCATAAGACCATTGGTGAGGACGAGAGAAAACGAGAAAAGCAGAGATTTCCCCCGATAAATCGGGTAGCTATGCGTCTGCTATGCTGTGAAAATCACGCAGGTTGCGCTTAGGGTCACAAGCGATAGGGATGGAATCCTTAAAAGCCTCCGCCATAAATCAAACAAGTTTGACTTGGGGAGCCGTTACTTTGGGTATACAACGATTACCCAAAAAATCCTATGATTTCAATCATAGGGGGGCAACTTTATGAATGGTAATTTGCCGCTTGATTCAAGCGTTAATATCTTTCTAAAAAGAAAAAGGGTAGGTACAAGACCTACCCCTAGAGGTTTTGAAATATTGTCAAACCATTAGACCAATTTCAGGTCTGGATAATTCGCTAACAAGTCATCTGTGGTTAAAGTGTCACCTTCAGCTTGTGGTGTCCAGAGAATTTCTACAGCGAGTAAGCGATCGCTAGAAATCCCGCCAATTTGACGCAAGGCTTGACGCAGCTCATCTGAACTATTAATCGTTGGCAGTTCTAGCTTGCCCTCGACACCCGCTAAAAGGGTAACAATGATATACTCACTGGGCGCTTCTGTCGCCACGATTGACCCACCCTCAGCAGATAGAGCTGCTTTATTCGTGCCTTCTCTTAGCTGATTGTTAACATTTGAGAGTGTTTCTGCGGTGAACTTGCTGCGCTCTGAGAGTGCTAGCTGATTGAATCTCGCTTCTGCAGCTTCTAGGGCAATCTGCTGGGATTGGGTAGCACCGTAGACCCAGTATTCTGGGTGACGTAGTAATGCTAAAGTCGCCTCTTGAAGAACTTGTGCTCTGCCTTCAGCCGAACCCGTATCGCCTGAAAACGCTAACTCATTGAGTTCTTTTTGTAAACCCCGCGCCTCTGCTAAAAGACCTACTTGTACGCGTCCCACAGAAACCTTGGGATTGCTGTAGCCTGGAACATCATTGTCCCCAATCGTCCCAACACGGCGGAAGCTTTGGACTAAAAAATTAGCGATCGCAAAGAAAATCAGGATACCGAATATACTGCCAAACCCACCAAAACCAAAGAAGGGCAACAGGAAGGGAAAACCAATTCCACCACCATATCCATAGCCATATCCGCCCCCCGGTGCGCGGTAACCACCACCAGGCGGGGAGTAAGTACGTGTCGGTACTCGGAATGAGCCGCCACCAATCCGACCCCCACTTCTTGCGGCTAGGGCGTTATCGGCGTTACCCAGAACTAGGGTAAACATCAGCCCAAGTACAATCAGGGATTTCAAAAGTGGTTTGATTGTGGAAAAAAATTTGTTACGCATAGGAAAACCTTACTATCTCTCGCTCTTGTTAAACTGGCTTCGGCTGGATCTAGCTCAAAACAGTTTAAAAGCTGAACTCGACAAGCCAGCAGGGCTAGAAGCTGACTCCATCTTTAATGTACCGCTCTCTCTTAACGGACTGGATAGACACGTTGGGGGGATTTCCTATGAGGATACCCGTACTTAGGAGCGAGAAGATTTTTAATGTTTTTTTTGGAATTTCTCTAGCCACCTCCAACAATTGTGACAATTTCCAGCTTGTCGCCCTCCTGTATCTGAGTTTGTGACCAATACTGTCGGTGAAGAATCTCACCGTTATACTCCACAGCAACTAGGCGGGGATTTAAGCCTAGCTGTTCGAGGAGGTGAGGAAGCTGAGTATGAGGAGAACAGGTACGGGATTCACCATTAACTTGAATGGTTATGCAATTGCTTGTGTCAGACATGGGATTGAGAAACGCGAGATTCGAGGCTGCGAAGGGTTTGTTGTCGCGTGAGTTGGGAGAGGAAGTACTGGGTGACGAGGGTAGGCTGCTCTGCCTGCATGATGGCACGCACAATTGCCACTCGCTGCGCTCCGGCGGATAGCACTTCGTTGAGATTAGTTGGATCGATTCCCCCGATCGCATACCAGGGTATCGTCGCATGTTTAGCCGCATACTGCACGTACTCCAGACCGGCTGCTGGCTTATCGGCTTTAGTTGGCGTCTCGTAAACTGGGCCAACACCAATATAGTCGGCTCCTTCTGCGATCGCACGCTGCATTTCATCCGAATTCGTCGTTGAGCGACCAATAATGCGCTGGGGGCCAAGTAACTGTCGCGCCAGAGCAATGGGGACATCCTGTTGTCCTAAATGGACGCCATCTGCATCCACAGCCAACGCTAAATCGACCCGGTCATTCATGATAAACAATGCCCCATAGTGATGACACATCTGGCGCAGTTTCTGAGCATGGGAGAGTTTCACTGAATCATCTTCTGTTTTTTCCCGATACTGTACCAGGGTGATTCCACCTTGAAGCGCCGCCTCTACAGTGGTAGACAGTTGATCTGAACTAGAGGTCACCAGGTAAAGGTGCGATCGCTCTAAAAGCTGATGACGGCGGTAAGTCAACAAATTACTCTCTAGGATATAAACCCGATAGCGCATCTGCTTAAATACCACACCCATCTGTGGGTTATAAAGCTTGCCATATTCTTCCAATACCCGCAGCGCTTCTTCCACACGGCATAGATTTGCCTGCAATAGCTCCTCAATGCTGGTGCGTTGTTCTTCCCTAGGATGAGTCAAATCCGTGCCTGGGTCTCCAGGAGTATCCCGCGACGCCCGGATTTCCTGGGTATGCCAACTGGCTAATTCCTGGCGCATTTGCTTGCATTCATTGGCCATCGAGCCGCTATTTAGACCAAAACGGCACCACTCTTCAATGATTCGCAAGCCTTCTCTCGCTCGGTCTAAATTAGCATCTAATATGCGGCAAATAGCTGGTTCAAGCCATTTCCGACCGCTGTACTGATCGCTCATCGCGAACTACACTCCATTATTTCTAATCGTAACAGGGCTTCTCAAGACGATTCCGACCGGGTTGTTTGCCGCTATTTTTCGAGCTGATAAGACCTCCTTAGATAGGTTGGTGCCACTGATAATGATTTGAACTCGCCATTTTTTACCGCAAAAGAAAAAAAGGCGACAGCAAATATAAGTTTTACCGTATTCTCAAGGCCGATTAACCTTGAATTGCACTTACTGCGATATAAAAACAAGAGAGGCGATTGAATAATAAGTGTAGAGGCACAAGCGGCGCTTTATTAAGCTGAGTGTGACAGAGGGGCCGAGGCTTATACTCAGTTGCGGTCAAACATAGTGGATAGAGAAGACAAGAGAGACAAGGGAGAGAAAGTACTATGTACAAACGCAACTTCGTAGGGAATTGCTCCTACATCCCTCAAGCCTGTATGCTGCAATCTGGCTTTAGCTGCTTTTAGCTCAAACTGAGGTTGTTCCCAAGGTAAGTTGGTTCATCAACAAACAGACGGCTTTCGCGGGTCATGGAATTAGTTATCTTTATCGGTCTGCAAGCTTCTGGTAAGAGTACATTCTTCCGCAAGTACTTCGCGTCAACGCACAACCTCGTCAGCAAAGACCTGATGCGTAACAATAAAAATCGAGCCAGAAGGCAGACACAGCTCATTGAAGCTGCTCTACAGGAGGGACATTCCGTTGTCGTTGACAATACTAACCCAACCCTTGAAGATCGAGTGTCACTCATTACCCTAGGTAACCTATATGGTGCCCAGATTATCGGTTATTACTTTAAGTCAAATGTCCGCGATTGCTTGGAGCGCAACCAGCAGCGCACAGGTAAAGCCAGAGTCCCAGATGTAGCAATTTACGCGACAATCAAGAAATTAGTCCGCCCAACTTACGCAGAAGGATTTCATCAGCTTTTCTACGTGCGAATGACTGGAAATTCTAATTTTGAAATCCATCCCTTGACAACAGGTAAGGTTGAGCATGGATAACAATGCTTTCGAGAAAAAAATGAGATCGCTGGAGTACTTCCACTCCTTGCGTCTTTTACCTGATGCCTGGGTTGTAATCCGTGTGGATGGTCGAGGGTTCTCACGGTTTACTGAGTCACGATTTGAGAAACCCTTTGACTTAGAGTTTCACCAAGCAATGGTGCAAACTGCATCGGCACTACTGGAGGGACTGCACGGAATTTATGCTTACACGGAAAGCGATGAAATCTCTGTGTTATTTCTTCCCGCCTGGGACTTGTTTGACCGCAGCTTAGAAAAAGTTGTCTCAATCTCTGCCAGCATTGCCAGTGCAACCTTTACCCATATCTACAACAGTGTGGTAAATTTCGATAGCCGTGTCTGGTTGGGTGTCAACGAATCGCAAGTGGTGGATTACTTCCGTTGGCGGCAGGCAGATGCCACACGTTGCGCCTTAAATGGTTGGTGTTATTGGACGTTACGGAAAGCAGGCGAGAGTGCCAGGTCAGCAACAGCAATACTGGATGGTCAGTCGGTTGCCTTTAAAAACGAACTACTTTTTCAACACGGTGTAAATTTTAACGAGTTACCCACCTGGCAACGTAGAGGTACAGGATTATACTGGGAAAACTATGAGAAACAAGGATACAATCCTGTCCAAGAGAAAGAAGTAGTGACCAAGCGGCGTCGAGTTAGGGTGGATGAGGAATTACCCATGAAAGAGGGTTATGAAACCTTTATGTACCACCTTCTCGACACTGTAAAAGCTAGATAAGTTGAACGATGGATTTTGCAGAAAAAAATAGTAGACTTGCTCAACAAATTCAGTTCATCGTTGAAATTGACAAGCTCAAGCAAGTCTTGCGCCAAACTCTGCTGATGGATGCATCGCGCCAAGAAAACAGTGCAGAACATTCCTGGCACATAGCAATAATGGCAATTTTACTCGCGGAGTATGCACCTTCCCCAGACATTGATCTCCTACATGTGATCAAAATGTTGCTGATTCATGACCTCGTAGAAATCGATGCGGGGGATACGTTTTGTTATGACGTTCAGGGTAACCTGGATAAAGAGCTGCGGGAAGTTCAAGCAGCCGATCGCATTTTTGGACTGCTGCCGGAAGAGCAAGGAACACAACTCCGGAGTCTTTGGGAGGAGTTTGAAGCACAGGAAACTGTGGCTGCGAAGTTTGCAGCAGCACTCGATCGCATCCAACCCCTACTGCACAATCAGCAAACCCAAGGGGGAACTTGGCGAATTCACGGCATAACCCGCGACCAAGTGTTACAGCGCATCTATCCTGTCAAGGACGGTGCACCTGATATCTGGCCTGCGGTTGAAAAGATTGTAGCGGATTGTGTTGCGGCAGGTTACCTCGCTCCTTAAAAATTAGGAATTAGAAATTATCAATGATGAAAAAATTTCTAATTCCGACGATTACAGCTCTTGTTACAAAAGCAATATAGTGCTGCGATCGCGTTGGCATTCTCCCAGCCATATTATTTCTGCTTGCATAAAAATTAACTAAAAATTAGCGCCACAACCTCTGCGTTCCTTTGCGAAAACCTCTGCGCTCCTCTGCGTTAAAAAAATAGTATTCCCATGCTAACGGATTCGATATTAGACGCTAACCAGAGTTCTTCTGCGATCGCTTCAACACGGTACGCGAAACAGGAATGGCTGATAGCCAAACTTCATATTCCTTAAACATGAGATAAATTTTGCCGCCATCTAGATACTTCTGTTCAAAACTAAGCTCTTATCTATTAACTAATTGACAGCGGTTTACCTTATCTTTACACTCAAATAAAAAGTATCGATTTTCTTATTGATATCTTTATTTTTATTTATAAAATACTCCCTAAGTCACTGCCTAAATTCGTTAATTTTTGGAAAATTCTCCTCAGCTTCGGTAAACTTAGATATACATCATTAAATGATATAGCACTTGCTATAGCAGTAAACTGTCAGGCACACCGATGCTTTGTCAAGATAAAGGATGCCAAAATAGTAGTTTCTCTCAACTTTTATTTCAGGGGCGTCAATATAAAACGTTGAACAAAAACGGTAGACCGCCTGAAAACGAGTCTATCGGAGAGAAGAGTTACGCAGCAGCACGGAGTCGCAGTGCCAGAATGCAATAGCTGGTGTAACTGACTGTTCACGGCAAGTTCTGAAAATTACCTTGTTGACGTGCAAGACGAAACATTTTCAGGATAAGGGCAGGATAAGGGAGAAAAGAATCAGGCAAAACTGAAGATTTATCTATTAGCTTTTCCCCCCTCCCGAATCAAGATGCCGTGAAAAAGTCGTTGGTGTAAGGGTGCATCTACTAACTTTCGCACCTCAACACCATTCTTATCGTCATTCTATGGAAACTACGGTAGAGATTAATTTTCTGGAACAACTGATTGATTTGCTCCAATCTTGTTGTTCGGTTGAAGAGGTAGATGCAGCCCTCAAACCGTTAATGCAACAACTCTTCCCCAATGAAGTTGGTGCAATTTATGTCATGAGTTCCTCAAAAAACCTTGTGGAGGCGATCGCAACTTGGGGGCCACTTCCCTTGACGAGCGATCCCATCTTTACCCCTACCGAGTGTCTTGCGCTGAGGCGGGAACAAGCACATATGGTTGAAGATATCCATCACGGTTTGCTCTGTCAGCATATTCGCTCCGACTCCTCAGGGGTGGAAACGCTTTGCGTACCCATGATGGCGCACGGGGAAACCTTGGGTATTTTTTATGTAGGTTCACTTCATCGAGGAGGAATTGCCCCAATCAAGCCACTGGCCGTGAGTGTTGCCAAATATATCAGCTTGGCACTCGCGAACTTAAAACTCCGAGACACTCTCAATCATCTGAGACTTCGTGACCCGCTAACTACACTCTACAATCGACGTTACCTGGAACAGTCTTTAGAACGAGAAATCCAGCGTTCTGGTCGTCAAAAGCTGCCTGTAGGCGTCATCCTGCTCCATATTGATCGCTTTGAACACTTCCATGATCAGTTGGGTTATGCGGCGAGTGATTGCCTGCTTAGAGAAATCGGGATGTTTTTATCCAGGCAAATTCGAGCATCAGATATGGCTTGTCGATACCGGGGTAAAGAATTTTTGCTAGTGCTGCCGGAAGCCTCTTTAGAAACCACTCAACAACAGGCTGAAACATTGCGGCAGAACATCAAGCAATTGAATATTGAATACAACCACCAAACTTTTGGCGCAATTACGATTTCTTGTGGGGTGGCCAGTTTCTCAGAACATGGTTTAACCAGCAAAGCAGTACTCCGGGCAGCTGATGCAGCAATGAAGCTGGCTCAAGAGCAAGGATGCGATCGCATAGTAACTCTCCCAACAACTGAAGCGTTGATCGAACAAAGTTAAGACATTCTTGAGGAAAGCACCCTAGCCAGAAGGCATAGCTTGAAAATGAGGAATAGAATAGCTTAACTCATCCCCCTAGAGGGGATGCTAACCTATGGGATAGCGGGGTTGCATCTCAATACAATGCTGATACGCCCCAGCTATTGCAGTCAAAATCTATTGGATAGGTACACAACGTGGTTGCCACTCCTGACAAAACCGAACAGCTAACATCCCCTTCTATGGGCAGTAGCGAGAAAGTTGCTGTCTTACTCATGGGCTATGGTGAAGTCGAAAGCTACGAGGATTTCGCCAACTACAACGAACAAGCCTTAAACTTACTCACTGCCAAATTTGCGCCTGTACCCACTTGGGTTTACCCACCATTGGCGAAACTTCTGGCCATTTTTGACTTTCATGAGTGGGGGCATCAGCACGACAACTTTATCTCTCCCCACAACAAAATCTTTGAACAACAACGAGCGGGAATTGAGAAGCACCTGCAAGAACGATGGGGCGATCGCGTTACAGTTTTCAAAGCGTTTAACTTCTGCGCCCCCTTCCTTCCCGAACAAGTCTTAGCAGAAATTAAAGCTCAAGGCTTCAGCAAACTGCTCATTTATCCCCTCTTAGTCGTTGATTCCATCTTCACTAGTGGCATTGCTGTCGAACAGGTTAACAATGCACTGGTTAAATTGACGGATGGAGGCGAACACTGGGTTCAAGGACAGCGCTACATTCCATCTTTCTACAACGAGCCAGACTACATTAACTTAATAGCCCGACTCGTTGAGGACAAAGTTACCAAAGACTTAGCCGTAGCACACCTGCCATCGCAAACAGGCATCGTGCTGATGAACCACGGTTGTCCCCACAAAGCCAAGGGATTTACCTCTGGTATCTTGGAAAGCGAGGCGCTTTATGAACGAATCCGGGAGAAGCTGATTAATAAGTATCCCTTGATTTCAGTGGGTTGGCTCAATCACCAAACTCCCCTGATTGAATGGACTCAGCCGAATACCGAATTAGCCGCTAAAAACCTGATTGATTTGGGGGCAACTGCCATTGTCATGATGCCGATTGGCTTTGCCACAGAAAATCATGAAACATTGTTGGATGTTCATCACATCGTCCACAATCTGAAGCGTCGCAGTCCTCATGTCACCTATGTTGAGATGCCTTGCGTCAACGATCATCCTGAATTCTTAAGGATGGCGGCCCAATGGGCAAATCCTCAGATTGAAGCACTTTTAGAAGAAACAGCATTGGCGGTTAATCCGCAATTGGCAGCAGTGCAAGCCTCTCACCACCATCATCACGACCACGACCATCACGACCACGGTCATCACGACCACGGTCATCACGACCATCACTAAAGTTTCCCTAAAATACAGTAAGGGCACGGACAAAGCCCGTGCCCCTACCATCAGTATGTATTCCACTCAATTGAGAACTGCGTCTTTCGACTCATTGAGAGTCGAAGCAAGCTCTTCAAGTTCTGGTTCAACAACTTGAAGATGCTGCTCTAAAATAGCTAGATTGCGAATATTTGACTTGTAGAAAGCGTCAAACAAGTCACCAAATAAAGGTACTGTACCAACGACAGCTTCTAGACCAATATTAAATAGCATTTTTCTCAGGTCTTGACCCGGTATACTCAAGCGAGTTGCCAGATAGATGATATAAGCAGAAAATGCTGTACTAATGAGGTCACCCGCACCAGGAACTAAACCGATAATGGGGTCTAAACCAATGCGAAATTTAGTTCCAGGGAGACGAATAGCCGTATCCATTAAACGGCTCAGTTTGCGGATGCGATTGAGAGTAGCGAGACGTTCAACTGTATTCATAGAAACAATGGTTACACAGTAAACCGGCTGAGGTTTATACCCTAAGAAGGAATGATAAATACAACAGAGGGAATAAAGAAATTGAGAGCTTCTCAAGTCAAGAAATGCATCAACAATGAGTTAATTTTAAATTTTTTGAATGAGTTCAATTCCGTTTAAATAACACACAAATGCTAAGGGCACAGTACGGCTTTAGCCCCTACAGATACCATGTACAATCAAGCAGACTTGATATCATTTTTTGGAAAAAGATAAAAATAAAATAAATTTTCCGATAATTAGGAATCCTGTATTCTTAAGGCGCTTTTTATGAGTTAAATTTCAAGTATCTGATAAGATTAGAGGTTTTAAAAACCAGTAATTCTTGGGAGTTTCCATCTAGAGAATGATTCAGATTCTGCCCCAAGAGTGACAACGAAGCTAGTAAAGGGTTGCTAAGGTTATAAGTGAAAAGAAAAACGCACTGGATGGGAGTTCTACCGCTGTGACCCATAGCTGTACATCGAAGGAGAGCGATGTCAGATGTACAGACAGTGCCTATAGCTAACAGACATTGGCGGTGTGGAGTTTTTATCGCTTCCTCCACTTTGTTACTACCAACGAGGGAGTAAAATCCTTTTCCGAGCGGTCGAAGGTAGTAAACGTTGTAGATGTCATTATAACAACCCTATAAGACACCCATCCCGTTTTGGCTCAACTTGACCCAGGGCGGGATGGCTGCTTTTAAAACAACTGATATGGCAAAAAATATCCTACTCGTATATTCTGCCATCGGGTAGGATGGCTCCAGTTAATCTTGTCCCTGTCAGTTTGACCAAAAGTCGATCGCCTGACCCCACTTTCGCTCCCCTCAAGTCCGCACCCCTCAAATCAGCCCCACTTAAATCGGCTCCAATTAAGTTAGCCTCTCGTAAATTGGCTTGACTCAAATTCGCTTCTAAGAGGTTGGCTCGAAAAAGATTCGCCCGTTCCAAGTTCGCTCCCTGAAGATTAACCTTATGCAAAAAGGTATCAGTGAGGTTGGCATTACTTAAGTCGGCGTAACTCAAGTTTCTTCCTGATAAATCCCTTTCTTTCAAATCAGCGCCCCGGAAATCGGCTCCACTGAGATCAGGGCTTGACTTGCGAGATTGAGAGGAAGAAGATTGCGCTTGAGAGGAAGAAGACTGCGTTTGATAGGAAGAAGATTGCGATCGCTCTTTAGATCGGGGTGATGTAGATTGAGGCCGTGGCGGTGGAGAAGGCGAGCGGGTTGCTTGTGCCTTTTTTCTGGAGCCATTGCGTTGGGCCAAACGCAACTGATCACGAGCATGATTGATTTCCTTGAGCTTTTGGGCCGCTTTCTCCTGTAGCCGAGTATTATCGCTAGGGATACGATCAGGATGCCAAATAAATGCCAAATCTTTATAAGCTTGGTTCACTTCTTCTTTTGACGCTCCTGGCTCCAACCCCAACACTCTATAGTAATGATCTAAATCGTTCATCACCACCATCCTTTCACGTTCACCATCAGACCCCAATCAACTGTGCCACAATCTTCCCTGAACTCATCACCCCAGGTAATCCTGCACCCGGATGAGTTCCTGCTCCCACCAAGTAGAGATTAGGGATGTCTTCACTGCGGTTGTGGGGACGGAACCAAGCCGATTGGGTGAGAATTGGCTCGACAGAAAAAGCACTACCCAAGTGGCTATTCAAAGTATCGCGGAAGTGTAAGGGGTCAATGAACGTTTCTGTAACGATATGTTTAGATAAGTCGGGAAGATAGTGCTGTTCTAGGTAGTCGATGATGGCATCCCGGTACTGCTTCGCCATCGTTTTCCAGTCGGTTTTGCCTCCCAGATGGGGAACTGGAGAGAGTACATACCAGCAATCACACCCTGGTGGTGCTAGTGATGGGTCAGTCACACTAGGATGGTGTAGGTATAGGGAAAAATCTTGGGCGAGATATTTGCGATCGAAGATATCCTGCATTAAGCTTCGATAGCGCGGCCCCATAATAATTTCGTGGTGTGCCATGTGTTCGTACTTGCGATTTGTGCCAAAGTAGAGGACGAACAAGGACATGGAATACTGTAGCCGCTTGATTTTTCGGTCGGTGTACTTGCGGCGAAATTGCTGTGGCACAAGTTTCATATAGGTAAACGCTACATCAGCATTGCTCACTACAGCATCAGCAGGTAAAAATTCACCTCCCTCCAAGTGAACACCTGTAGCGTATCTGGTGTTTTTTGCGATAGCAATTTCAGTGACGGAGGTATTGAGCAAGAGTTTACCCCCGATTTCTTGAAACAGACGAACCAAAGCACGGACTAACGCACCTGTTCCTCCTAGAGGAAACCAAATTCCGAAAGCTTGTTCCAGTTTGTGAATCATGGCATAGATGGAGGTACTTTGAAAGGGATTTCCTCCAATCAAGAGCGGATGGAAGCTAAATACTTGCCGCAATCGCTCATCTTTAATGTATTGGTTAACAAAAGAGGTAACGGATTTGTAGGTCTGTAACTGTATCATGTCTGGAGCCACTTTGAGCATATCGGTAAAGTGGATAAAAGGTTGCTCCATCAGTGGCAGACCTTTTTTGAAGACGTTCTCAGCAGCAACACAAAAACGCTGATAGCCTTCGACATCAGCAGGATTAAAAGCTCGAATTTGCTCAATTAAATAGTCAGGGTCGCTATTGTAATGAAAAACAGACCCATCGGTGAAGCGCACATTGTAAAAAGGGTCGAGGGGGGCTAACTTAACATAGTCTTGTGTTTTTTTTCCAGCCAGTTCAAACAACTCGTGAATTAACTGGGGTACTGTGATAATTGTCGGGCCACCATCAAAGGTAAAGCCGTCTTGCTCGTACACATAAGCACGACCTCCGGGCTTATCCCGTTTTTCCACTACTGTAACGTGATGTCCCTGAGCCGCTAGGCGAATCGCTGCAGAGAGACCCCCAAATCCACTGCCGATCACTACGATATTCATACATTACAGTGTAGTAGGATACGGCGATCGACAATAGGTGTATTGCTGTACTTTTGTGCAGTTCTGTATGGCGCTCTCTCACCTGCAGGTAAGTAAAAAAAATGCCCACTGGCTTTCTTGCCAGCGGGACAACCCGTCTCAGTGGTGATAACAACATCATAAATTTTCCTTCTTTCATGGGCTTCACCCAATCGTTTCACCCAATCGGGTGAAATCAAGTCTGATAGATGATTAGGGTGGTGCGTTACCTTGCACTAACGCACCCTACCAATAAAAGTCTTGCCATATTTAGGTTTGCATTTAATTCAGTACCATTTGTCTTCAGTCTAAGGATAGATTTATAAGTCAATCGGTTTTAACCGAATTTGTGTGATGAAGGTAAAAAGCTTCGTTCTACCGCACTCTGTAGCGGTGGGGCAATCAGTTATGGGGACTTGATTATAAGCCAAAGACACTTTCTTGTTTAAGAGAGTTTCCTCTTTTTTACAGACAGAAAACACAGCCGGAACATCTTCATATTTAATGCCTTGTTCATCGACTAAGGTGACGTAGCACGCGGCATCATTATGAGCCATGCTGAGAACTGTGGCTATCTTAGGTTGCTCAACTGTCTTGCTTGCCATAACAGCTGCAGGATTAGCAAAAAAGCCAAGTGCCGAGGTAGCAAATAACGAAACAGGTAAGCCTAAGACTGACAAGCGGAGAGACATTTTTTCTTTCATCTTGAACAGAAAGATAGTGAAAGCATTGCTGCCATGAACTTATACCTCTAGCCCCCAAGGGACTTATGCAGGGGAGAAG
>JBFLZA010000092.1:0-17588 GCA_040756535.1 Cyanobacteriota bacterium | reverse complement strand
CAAAGTAGGCACAGAGTGTAGGAATTTGCGGATGGTTTCCTAACTGTTGCAGTCGCTGCGCCTCTTGCTGAAATAGCTCAGTTGCCTTTTGCAGTCCTTGAGTACTTTGAACATTCGGTACTAACTGCTTGACAACGCAAGGTTCGTTTAGCTTTTGTGTATCTTCGGCTAGATAAGTTCTCGCAAAACCACCGCCCCCCAAGGGTCGGATAATCTGGTAGTGACCTGCAAGTAGCGGCACCAGTTTTGTCCCACAGCGAAGGCAAAAGGTTATCCCATCGGGATTATGGGGCTGTTGGCAATTGGGATTGAGGCAGCAGACCATAAATAAAGGAGCGATCGCAGCTTGGATTTATGATAAAGCTTGCCCAGAGTTTAACGGGTGCTAATGGGACTAACTGACGAAATTTTTGTCTGTAGCAATAAACCTGGCCCAATGTCGGTGAGATTTATCAAAATTCGAGTAAAGCCTCGTACAATTGATTTCACTAGCTTGGAGTGAACAAGGGGAGCTAATTCAATGCCAGCAGCGGTTGGAACGATTGAAACGGTAGGTTTTCCGGCGGTGCTAGCAGCAGCAGACGCCATGGTCAAAGCTGGAGCTGTCACGTTAGTCTATTATGGCTTAGCGGAGAGGGGGAATTTTATCGTCACTGTCCGGGGAAGGGTTGCTGAGGTCAACGCTGCTGTTGCAGCAGGAGTCGAAGCCGCAGAGAAAGTCTACGGCGGTAAAGTAGTGGAGTACTACATCATTGCAAATCCGGATGAAAATGTTGTAGAGGTTATGCCCATCGAGTACACCAGCAAAGTCGAACAATTCCGAATGTTTTAAACAAGAAGGGAGAAGGACGCCCCTATCAGTAAAGCGCCTTCAACCTCAATTCTCTTTCCAGGATAGCGATAGTGAAAGCCTCCGTCTTTTAAGCGGAGGATGAAACCCAAGCTGAGGCGACCTGCAACTAATCTCTGACCCCCTTTAACCAAGCAAGCCTTAAGTCCTTTACTTTAGTTAGCCAAGTGGGTGGTTGAAGCACTTGGCTTTCTGGATTAGGAGAGATTTTAGGGCAATCGCCAGACTCTTGACTCTGATTTTCAAACGGGGACAAGGGTCTATGCGTTATGTCGAAAGCGCTTCCATTTAAAGGTCTGAGCATATCTTGAAGCTGTTCTACAGTAGGCCCAGAGCTTATGAGCGTTGACTGTTTGTGAGGCGTAGGCTCAGGACGGGTATTGACGAGGGCTTCGTAAATGGTCAGTACTAGGTAAGGGTCAATAACCTTCAAGTCATTGGTATAAAGGTCAAAGTTATTACTGAGTACAAATAGCGGCTGGCACTTGTAGAAAACGACAGGTGGGTTCTGGCAGTTTGGGTTAAAAGGACTGTACTCGCCCTTTTCACCACCATACTGACCTTGAGGGTTATGAATACTGATCGAAGAATAGGGACTGCCGTAATCTCCTTCGGGGTTGATGATGGAATTAATGTGTTCTGCTTTAGAAGAAAGCCGACCGAGGAACTGCCCAGAGGGAGACCACAGTTGCCCGTGACCATCAAGAATTTGGAATACTTCTATATAGGGTTGGAATACTGAGGGAATTTTCATTAAAATTTTCCTTTCATGCACCTCGCTTGTATTCCAAGTATCGAAGATTAATGTTTGCGATCGCGTTTGTTTAATCACTAACCGATCTATAAGTTTTGTGTAGCTGCGACCTCTTGTATCTTCTGTAAGAGGAAATAAGGCTTACACCATGCGCTTGGCGTACCGCACCACTAATACACTGACAGTGAGCAAAGACGCGATCGCAACCATGACTTGATTCACCCATGTCCCCTCCAAACTACCCAAGTAATGGGAACCAATGAGTACAGTATGAACAGTTGTGAGCAGTAAGGCAGGAATAGTGAGCAGATGAATCTGTCGCCAACGTTTTCCTAAAGTATTTTGTAAGCGGTCAAAACTCGTCAGCGCAGCAGGTGTCATTAACACCAGTGCAACAATTCCTGCCCAAATTCCCACCTGATGCATAGGCAGCATAAAAGATAGCGCTTCAACATTCCACTGCAAGGTATGCTCCAGCATATGACCCGTATGCGCCAACGCCAACACATACGACCCCACACCGATTGCACGGCGATATTTTAACGGTTGTGCCCAGAAGCGACTAATAGGACGAGCAATCAGCGCTAGCATTAGCAGAATCAGCGAGGCATGGCCGGTATAGTCCACCATCGCATCTGTCCGCAGTAGCGTTAAAATCCCGATAGTGAGCGTCATCCAACCGCCTAAACGATAAAGCTGACTGCGTTGGTCAGTACTCAGTTTAGATGCCGATATCCCTAACCCAATCATTGTTGGCATTGTTCCCAAGCCAAAAGCCAGCATTGTCGCTGCCCCCAGCCAAAGATTCCCCGTCTCTGCCGCCTTAATTTGAGCGGCATACAGAAAACCACAAGGCATCAAACCCCAAACACCCCCTAAAAGAGCAGGTGTCCACCAGTGAGATTTAGCGGAGAGTTCAGCCATCGCTACACTCAATCGTTGATGCCATTTGCCTTGAGTGAGGGGATGCAACAGGGGCAGACGGGGCAGGAAGTCAGGTTTAAGTTGCATCAAACCAAACCAAATCAGCATGATGCCCGCAAGAATGGCCATCCCCTGACGCAACCCACTACCAATTCCCGCTAATTGTCCTCCCGCAAGCAAAACAGAACCCAACGCCCCAATTCCAGCACCAACCAAGGCGTAGCTAACAATTCGACCCAGGTTCAGCAAAATGTGAAATTGTAGAGGCAATTTTTTGTGATTTTTTGGTTTCTGGGATAGGGAAAAAGCTACTGCAATTGGACCGCACATCCCGACACAGTGACCAAAACTCCCCAGGAATCCCAGAGTCATGATTAGAAAAAGTTCCAATAACATATTTTCTGGTTTTTAGCAATAGTGATGCCTGGAGAGTTGAACAGACATCAACGAATTGACTGTTGAATTTCCTAAAGAATTTTAATGAACGCGATCGCTCCTGTCAAAAGACACACTGTCAAACTTTCATCGCAGCGCCAAATTTAGGATTTGGCGTAGGGACTCCCTAACTCATCTGCCAGAAGGCGCTAGAAGCTGAATGTAGTTAGCAATGTTCCCACATAAATCGTATCGTTAGCATTGTTGTGTTCTGGATTAAAAACCATAAAGAAACTAGGCGTGATAAAAATGTTGTTCGTCAGCTTATGACGGTAGAATGCTTCGACTCGGTAAGAAGTATCCAAATCTCGACGACTCACAACATCATTCCCACGTATCCGAGGTGGCATCCCGAAAATGAAACCTAAAGCGTTGCCTTCTCTAATAAAGTCTCGAAACGCCATTGCCACGGCATAGTTCCAAACCTCTGCATCATCTCCTGCGTTAACAAGGGCACCATTGGGAAGAATACCACTCGTTTCAGCCTCAGCCTTCGTTACCCCAACCCATCCCCCAATTGCAAAACGAGGGGTAAAGCGGTATTGGGCTTCGATCCCATAAGCATTTCCTGTAGTCGCGACATCATCCCCAAACGGGGTTTGAGCAAAGCCACTGCCGGTATTGCCTGTGAGATTAATTCCCTCTCCTGGTTGAGGTGAGTAGTAACGCACGTAGGTAAACGCTAAATCCAAATTCTGGAAGGGAGTGACGGTGAGTTGAGCCAAGGCACCAAATTGACCGTCAAACATTCCCCGTTCTAGACCGGGATTTGAGAAGTTGCCGGGATTTCCTAAATAGGTAAAAGACGCTAGAAATGCCTCGCTCAATTTAACGTTTACCCCTATACCTGCACCATCACTGAGGCGATAGATGGGGTTACGCTGCCCAAAGCGGGAAAGACCCCCTCCGGCAGGGTTTAACTGAGGTGCAACATCAGGAGACCCCAACCCTTGAGGGGCAACAACGACCTCTACGCGATCGCCAACTGGGAAGCGGTAAGATAAGCTGCCGAGAATAACATCGTTGCCAGTGGGCCCAGTCCGCGTATCAAAGTCATACAGCGTCATGTCCGTCCCCGTGACTGAGGCATCCAATGGAGTAAAGTTCCCTGATTCTAACTTGACGCGCAACAGGTCTTCACCCGTGAAACTGCTGTCAAAGTTGAGGCCTACCCGACCGGGGAAAATGGTATTGACATTTAAGTCTTCTGTGGGTTGTTGTCCGGAAGGAACAGCCTTCCTATCACCCCAAGCATCAATTAAACCAAAGTCAGCTGACCCCGTCAGCTTAGTCGTGACAGAAAACTGATGGTCTTCCAAAAATGCCACACGACCTTCTAGGGTATCCACTCGTGTCCCCAAGGTTGCTAGTTCGGTTTGAAACTCCTGAACCATGCGTTGCATCGTTTCTAAGTCTTCTCGCCGGACAAACTCACTCGTGGCAGAGGCAATCAAACGCTCAACTTGTTGCAAGCAAGCGTTCAACCCCGCCGCAAATTCATAGCGCGTCATCGCCCGATTACCTCGGAACGTACCGTCAGGATACCCCGCAATACAACCGTAGCGTTCAACGAGCGATCGCAACGCTTCATAAGCCCAATCTCCGGGTGAGACATCGCTGAGTTGGGTGACATTTGTCACTTGCCCCATCGGGTCATCAGCCTCCTCCAAACTACTGTCACCGTTAATGGGTTCTAAAACCTCAGACGTTGGCTCATCAGTTGTCAGTTCAGCAATGAATAACGGTTCATCCGAACTTTTGTTTGCCAATTCTTTAGGAGCATTCCACGAGTGTCTCGCGACCGTTTTAGATGGAAAAAACTCTTGCTCCCCTGCTCCCCCGCTCCCCCGCTCGCCTGCGAATTTCTTAGGAAGACTAGGTTCTGAAGAAACTCGCTCTGAAAATTGGAATTTCTCAACCTCTGTTCCCAGTTCTTGAGTTAATAGGACGACTGTTGATTTCTCTGATGGGGAGGAGTCTTCAGAAAAAGCCGTGGCTACCTGTATGGGAACAGGTTCTATGTTATTTGAGATTTGAGCCGCAAACGTACTATCTACTATAAAAAAGGAGGCACCCAAAACAGCTGGACCCGCCGCCAGAGCGCTCCAGAGTAGGCTTGACATTTTTCTTTCTCTTCTAAAGTTGCCAGAATTGAGAGTAGCGCTTCTAATTCAGTTAAATTTTAGAGAAAACGCCATGAATACTTGAATTCTTATATATTCTCACAAGATATTTCATTGAGAGTATTTAGTTTTACAAAGGTGTTTTCAATGTTAAAGTCTCATTGTATAAATCATCCGCATATCATTTTTAAATTGATTTTTTATCCCTCTTAAGAGATAATTCTTATTGATTCTGGTTAACGAGTGAAGTTATTTATAGCGGGAAACAGGGAACAGGGAACAGTCTTAAAAGTCTCTTGGTTTCTGAGTTTTATTGTTAGTTTATGTCCTAATGTTACGGGTGACTGCTATATATTAATTATCTCGTTGCTATAAACGTATCTTACAAGCCCTAAAAAGACTCAGATACTAAAACTTACTTCGCTCTAATGGCACCTAGCTATTTATAAAATGTTTTTGATAATATTAAAAAATATTAAATTCCTTAAAAAATCAGGAATTAAAAAATGGCTAATACTTCTTGAGGTAATAGAGTTTAGGCGCTGATTCTAAAAGAATTCTCTATCAGTTACCTGTTGAGAAAGGAGTTCAGAATGTAGGAGGGGCTTCGAGTTCAGGCTTTCTTTCCGAGTGAGTTACTCTCAGGGATAATTAATTCAGAAAAATTAGCTAAAATTTAAGATTCGAGTTTATTAAGATCTTATTAAGTCTCCAGCTATTCCCCCTTAAAGTAGATATCTTAGGAAGAAAGATACCTCCTAACTGCGTCTTCGACCCCATTTATGCAACATTGATTGTGCTGCTTTAGGTGGGGCTTATGTCTTTAAACTCTCCAAAATATCTAGCAAGCCGTTAACACTCTTCACCGATAAATCGGCAATCTGTAGCTGGTGTTCCACATGGGTGTAAAGCTGACTGATTGACTGATGGTAAGCGGGGTCATAGTGGCATGAGAGCAAATCTCCGACCAAGATGTACCACTGATTTGTGTCAATGAAGTGATACCACTCGTTCATTTTTTGCCGACCATAACGAGATTTGAGGCGTTCTAGCTTTTGTTTGAGGAGATGGGGATGAGTGACTAAATGGGGATATTCCTGCAATAGCCATTCAATTCTGACAGCTTGAGGCAACTGAATTTCAAAGCATTTGGCTTGTTTCATTTGTTGCCATAGGGCTGGAGGTAAATAAACCTGCCCAATTTTGTTACTTTCTGCTTCTACCCATAGAGGCTTAGTCGCATCAAAGTTTTGTAATTGTTGCAGTAGTAGCGATTCAAACTGTTTTTGGGAAGGTTGCCCAGAAAGTTCACCTTCCCACTCTTGTCCGAGAAGGGAACCGCGATGATTGGCTAAGCCTTCCAAATCAAGGACTTGAACATCTCGCTTGGCTAGCTGGCGCAGGATATGGGTTTTACCACTACCTGTTAATCCACACAGTACCCAATAGGTAAATTGTTCTGGCAACTGTTCGACTTGGCCGCGCACGTAAGCCCGATAGGTTTTGTATCCTCCATCAAGGACTGTAACGTGCCAACCAATTTGACTCAATACCTGAGCCATACTGTTGGAACGTTGACCACCGCGCCAGCAGTATACCAGGGGATGGTAGTCTTTCCCTTTGGCAGTAAAGTGGCTGTCGAGATGCCGAGCAATATTTTGAGCAACTAGGGATGCGCCAATTTTGCGGGCGTCGAAGTGACTAACTTGTTTGTAAATTGTGCCAACTTTGGCGCGTTCAGCATTATTGAGTACGGGTAAGTTAATGGCACCCGGTACATGGTCTTCGGCAAACTCGCTTTCGCTCCGAACATCAATAATTTCGCTGTAGGTTTCTTTCCAAGGGTGTTGGGTGTATTCAGGCGATCGCGGCATAACGGTCAATAGCTACCTATTTATCTTATCGAGACTCATTTCGGCTGTGCCCAGATATTCGCTATCTTCTAGATAAATTCAGGTGAGGGAGAGGATAGGGCGTGCCGTATTTAATTTACGATCCACAGACTCCTAATGAAAAAGTTTATAAATTGAGGTTTGGGACGAACACTATCGGACGTGAGATAGACAATAATATTGTCTTGACCGATGGCAGTATTTCCCGGCACCATGCAGAAATTACGGTTGGCTACAATCAGGTTGCCATTACAGACTTGCACAGCCGCAATGGCACTTTAGTTAATGAGATAACGATTGACCGTTGTGAGATCAAAGATGGTGACTGGATTCGCTGTGGGAGCGTGGTTTTCCGATTCCTTGAGCAGATCACAAGTCGTGAAAGGCAAGAACTCCCAGACAATGATGGCTCTCAACTCTCTATTGTGAAGCAAGTTTCGCCCGATGCGGGCCGTACCGCCATCCAAAACTTACTGGATGTGGAGGCAACAGAGGGGTCAGTTATTCGACTGCAACAACCGGATGTCAGGCAGCGCCAAGTTGATAAATTGAAAATTTTGCTAGAGGTGTGCAAAGAACTGTCTTCGCCTGAGGAACCGGAGCAACTGTTAGAGAAGATTCTCAACTTGTTGTTCGAGATTATGAAGATAGATCGAGCCGCTATCCTCATGGTAAATGAACTCACGGGGCACCTGGAACGCAAGGCGGTGAAGTCGCGATCGCAAATTCCCGATGACTATCAGTTTTACAGCAAACGAATTATCGACTTGGCTTGCGCGAATGGGGATGCCATTCTCACGGCCGATGCCAGAAGCGATCAAAGGTTTTCTGGATCGGATTCGGTTCTCGCCCAAGCGATTCATGCTTCAATGTGCGTACCGCTTAAGCCTCGCAACGAAGTGATTGGGGTGTTGTATGTTGATAACTTATCCCTGTCCAATGTCTACTCCGACGAAGATGTAGACTTTCTAACGGCGCTTGCTAATCAGGCTGCGATCGCAATTGATAATTCCCGACTCTACAAAAAGATGCGAGAGGATGCCGTCATCCGCGATAAACTCGAACGTTTCTTTCCTCCAGATGTCACGAAAAAGCTCAGGGAAGAAGGCAACTTAGAGATTATCGACACTGAAGTCACAGCCTTATTTGCTGACATTTGCAGTTTTACGGAAATGTCCTCCCGCATGGAGCCGCGTCAAGTGATTGAAATGCTCAATGAGTATTTTAAGGTGATGGTGGAGGAAATCGTCTTTCCCTATGAAGGCACGTTAGAAAAATATATTGGAGATGCCTTGCTTGCCGTTTGGGGTGCGCCTTATCCGAAAGAAGATGATACACAGCGAGCCGTCCGGGCGGCAATTGAGATGCAATGGGCGGTTCGCCGCTTAAATGAAGAGTGGGCACAGCGAGGTCGGCAACCGATTCAAATTCATATTGGTATTAATACAGGGAAAGTGGCGGCGGGAAATATTGGTTCGGAAAAACTAATTCAATATGCTGCGA
Organism: Cyanobacteriota bacterium; assembly: GCA_040756535.1. GTDB lineage: Bacteria > Cyanobacteriota > Cyanobacteriia > Cyanobacteriales > Coleofasciculaceae > JBFLZA01. The sequence continues at coordinate 9,107 of JBFLZA010000092.1, read as the reverse complement.
TCGGTGATACAACCAATGTAACCAGTCGAATTTGTAGTGCTGCTAGTGCTGGCGAGATTCTAATTTCTCAGAGTACCTTTGACAAACTTAAGGGTTGGAATTTGCCTCTAGAACAGCTAGACCCTGTTAAAGTCAAAGGCAAAGAGCGGCCTTTACAACTTTATCGCATCCTCTGGGAACAATGGTCATGAACACAGCACTCTACTCTGCCTACCACTATCAAGTCGGGGGAAGCCTACCCCTAGATGCCCCTACCTATGTAGTGCGACAAGCTGATTCTGACTTGTATGAAGGCTTAAAAGCTGGTGAATTCTGCTATGTCCTCAATTCCCGCCAGATGGGGAAATCCAGTTTGCGGGTACGGACTATGCAGCGTTTACAAGCAGAGGGAATTGCCTGTGCATCTGTTGATCTTACCGCCATTGGTACGTCAGATATTACTCCAGAGAAATGGTATGCCGGAGTGATTGACAGTATTGTTAGTAGCTTAAATTTGTATGACTCGTTCGATTTAGAAGAGTGGTGGGTAAGGCATAGTTCCCTGTATTTTGTCAATCGATTTAGCAAGTTTATTGAAGAGGTTCTGCTCAAGTCGATTCCCCGAAACGTTGTTATCTTTATTGATGAAATTGATAGCGTTCTCAGCCTGAATTTTAAGGTTGATGATTTTTTTGCCTTAATTCGTGCTTGCTATAACAAGCGGGTGGATAATCCAGATTACCGAAGACTGACGTTTGCCTTGATTGGAGTAGCAACGCCCTCGGATTTAATTCAAGATAAACAGCGCACGCCGTTTAATATTGGTCGTGCTATCGAAGTGACGGGTTTTCAGTTACAAGAGGCACAACCATTAGCTGTAGGGTTGGCTCAAAAAGCGAGCAATTCAATGAAGGTGCTCAAAGCCGTTTTAGATTGGACAGGGGGTCAGCCTTTTCTAACCCAAAAAATTTGCCAGCTTATCCTCAATAGTGAGTCTCCCTTCTTAGAAGGAAGCGAGGCGGTATGGGTAGAACAGTTGGTGCGATCGCGCATTATCGAGAATTGGGAATCTCAAGATGAACCAGAGCATTTGAGGACAATACGCGATCGGCTTTGTCGGTGCGCGGAGCGCGATCGCATTCTCAGCCGTGAGCAGCACACTAGCCGTTTGCTAGGGCTATATCAGCAAATTTTGCAACAGCGAGAAATTGTAGCGGATGACAGTCCAGAACAAATGGCATTACGGCTGTCGGGGTTGGTGGTCAAGAAGCGGGGAAAGTTAAAAGTTTACAACTGCATTTATGAAGCCGTTTTTGACCAGAGTTGGGTTGAAAAGGAATTAGGGAAGCTCAGGCCATACTCCCAGGCGATAACCGCTTGGTTGGATTCTAAGTGTCAGGATAAATCTCGGCTGTTGCGGGGGCAGGCTTTGCAGGATGCTTTGGAATGGAAAGAGGGCAAAATCTTAAGTTCCCAAGATTATCAGTTTCTCAGTGCCAGCCAAGAATTGGACAGACGAGAAGCTCAACTCGCTAATCAGAGGAAAGTGGCTGTTCTTGTCAGTGTCGCTTTTGGGATAACTACTTTATCTAGCGTAGGATTCTTCATCTGGGGGTAATTCATCTATTGCCCTGATGGTCAAGAAAGAGTAGAGGGCACCTGTTTTAGACGTTTAGCGACCAGTGGGGAGAGCAGTCTGTTTCAGTCCAGGACGAATTTTGACCTGGCAAGAGGCATCGACGCTTTCCGAGCAGGCAATTATCAAGAGGCGATGAGTTTTTTTGCAAGAGCTGTAGAAGCTGCTCCTAATGACCCAGAACCCCAAATTTACCTCAACAATATCAAGGCCCGTCAACAGGGGTCTCCTTTCAAACTTGCAGTAGCAGTGCCAGTAGACTACCAGGAAGACGCTGCTCGAGAAATATTACGAGGCGTGGCTGATGCACAAACTCAATTCAACGATGTCGGTGGCAAAGATGGCCGCTTACTGGAGATTGTCATTGCCAATGATGCAAGCAAGCCAGCCGTTGCCCGCAAAATTGCCCAACAGCTAGTTGCTAACCCAGAGGTTTTGGGAGTGATTGGTCACACCTCCAGTGAGGTCAGTAGCGCTGCATTAAGTGAATATGGAAAAGCTGAGCTGGCTATGGTTTCTCCCACTAGCACCAGTACATCCTTAAAAAATTCTGTTTTCTTTCGGACTGTTCCTTCTGACAAGGTAGCAGGTGAAAAGCTAGCTAAGTATGCCAAAAACACTTTGCGCTTAGAGAAGGTGATGATTTTTTATGACTCTCAGGACTCTTACAGCCGTAGCCTGAAACAAGCCTTTGAAACCAAGTTAACCAAACTGGGGGGGAAAGTTGTCAGCCTTGTTGACATGACAAACCCTAAATTGGATGCTAAGGGGCAAATCAAGCAGAGTATGGATCACAATCAGGTACAAGCGGCTGTTCTATTGCCGAGCCTACAAACAGCTTCGGTTGCCATATCTATTGCTCGGGCAAATGCCGAGCTACCCCAAAACAAAAGGTTGCAACTATTGGGCGGTGATGGGCTATATCTTCCTGAAACCTTAATACAGGGAGGGTCTGCGGTTGAGGGTTTAACTATAGCTGTAACTTGGTCTGACGAAACCTCCTCGTATGCGAGAGTAGCAGAAAAAAGATGGAAAGGAAGGGTTAACTGGCGCACCGCAACCAGTTATGATGCAGCCCAGGCTTTGATTAACGCGCTATCCAGCAATGCCACTCGGAAAACAGTACTTGAGAATCTAAGGTCTTTAGAGCTGTCATGCCATGAGACATCGGGGGAGAAACTCCGGTTTTGGGCAACGGGCGACCCGGATAGAGAATCTCGCCTGGTTCGGGTTGACAAAAATGCACCTGCTCCTAGTGGTTCCAGATTGGGTTTTAAGGAGATTGACCAGAGCAAGCACAATGAACCTGGCTGTTAAGCTTGTCTAGAACACCCCAACGAAGAGGGTGATTACTTTTGACTAAGTTTGTGTAGCCAACCATAGGTGCTGTAGGGAAACTTTGCTTCTACACTTGTGCTATCGTGATTTCCCAATCCATTTTTGACAAACTAAAGGAGTGGAATCTGCCCCTAGAAAAGCTAGGTTTGCTCTAGTTCAAGGGAAGTAATCAGCCCTTAGAGTTTTTGGAAGTAATGGTCATGAGTACAGCACCCAACTCTGCTTATCACTATCAAGTCGGGGGAAGTTTGCCAGGTGATGCTCCTACTTATGTAGTGCGTCAGGCAGATACTGATTTATACGAAGGTTTAAAGGCAGGGGAATTTTGTTACGTTCTCAACTCGCGGCAGATGGGGAAATCGAGTTTGCGAGTACGCACGATGCAGCGCTTGCAAGCTGAAGGAATTGCTTGTGCAGCGATTGATATTACTGCTATTGGTACTTGGGATATTACACCAGAGCAATGGTATGCCGGAGTGATTGATAGTATTGTTAGTAGTTTAAATTTATATGATTCGTTTGATTTAGAAGAATGGTGGCAAAAGCATAAATCTCTGTATTTTGTCAATCGATTTAGCAAGTTTATTGAAGAGATTTTGCTTAATTCGATTTCTCAGAATATCGTGATTTTTGTGGATGAAATCGATAGCGTTCTTAGCTTACCATTCAACATTGATGACTTTTTTGCCGTTATTCGCGATTGTTACAATCAGCGAGCAGATAAACCAGATTATCGGCGCTTGACGTTTGCTCTAATGGGAGTAGCGACTCCTTCAGATTTAATTCAAGACAAGCGACGTACTCCTTTTAATATTGGTCGAGCAATTGAATTAACAGGTTTTCAGTTAGAGGAAGCAAGAGCCTTAACTAAAGGGTTGGATCAAAAAGCAGATAACTCACTGGACGTTCTCAGACAAGTATTAGCTTGGACAGGGGGGCAACCGTTTCTGACTCAAAAGCTGTGTAAACTAATTCTCGCGTCTCCGTTTCCCATTAGCGCAGGTAGTGAAGCGGAGTTGGTTGAGTGCTTGGTGCGATCGCGCATCATATCTAATTGGGAAGCGCAGGATGAGCCGGAGCATTTGAAGACGATACGCGATCGCATTCTCAGGAGTGGCCAACGCACTGGACGTCTGCTAGGACTATATCAGCAGATTTTGCAGCAAGGTGAGCTAGCAACTGATGAAAGTCCAGAACAAATGGAATTGCGACTATCTGGGTTAGTAGTCAGGCAACAAGGAAAATTGAGAGTTTACAACCACATTTACGAGTTAGTTTTTAATTCGCATTGGGTTGAGGCGACACTAGACAATTTGCGGCCTTATGCCAAACAACTAGCAGCTTGGTTTGCCTCCAATTGTGAGGATTCGTCGCCACTTTTACGAGGTGAGGAATTACAAGCCGCACTGACATGGGCAGTAGAGAAATATCTGAGTTATCAAGATTATCGGTTCTTAGCTGCCAGCCAGGAAGATGCCCTGCGACGAAGTGAAGCTCAAGCAAGAGAAAAGGCACAGCAACTAGAAAAAACACTACATAAACTTCAGAGTACTCAATCCAAGCTAGTTCTCCGTGAAAAAATGGCTAGTCTGATGCAAATGCTAGCAGGTGTTGCCCATGAGATCCAAAACCCAGCAGGCTTTATTTATAGCAATTTTGCTTGGGTTGAGGCATATAACACTGACTTATTTAAACTCCTACAGCTTTATCAAGAGCAATACCCATCTCCTCCACCAAAAATTCAGGAACATATCGAAGAAATTGAGCTGGATTTCATAATAGAAGATCTGACCAAGCTCCTCAGTACAATGAAAGCTGGAGCAGAGCGCATCTGCGAGATTGTCCGATCATTGAGTAACTTCTCCCACCGTGCTCAAGCTGAGATGGTGGACATCCACAAAGGCATTGACAACACGATAATGATTCTGCAAAATCGCTTGCAAGCTCAACCAGAGCGTCCAGCAATTGAAGTAATTAAAGATTATAACGCTTTACCTACTGTTGAATGCTTTCGAGGACAGCTCTATCAGGTGTTTATGAATTTATTGAATAATGCAATTGATGCATTAGAAGAGTCAATGAGAATTGGAGATTTGCCAACTCCAAATCCACAGATTTTGATTCGCACTGCGGTGATAGACTCTGAGTTTATAACCATCTCGATCATTGACAACGGGCCGGGAATGACAGAGGAAGTACACGGCAGGATGTTTGACCTCTTCTTTACAACGAAACCAGTAGGCAAAGGCATGGGGATAGGGTTATCACTTTGCTATCAAATTATCGTAGAAAATCACAGTGGTGAATTGAATTGTATTTCAGCACCTGGAAAAGGAACAGAGTTTATGATTAAGATTCCAATCTGCCAACAAAAAAGCTAGCTTAAGCGGGTAAATTATTATATTTAAGTTCAGGTTTTATGCTCCCGAAACACAATTCTTTCTGCCTAACCTATGAGTGCCGAATCCAACTCAAACTATGAATATCAAGTTGGGGGAAGCCTACCGCTTGGTGCTCCCACTTATGTAGTACGGCAAGCTGACTCTGATCTATACAAAGGCTTAAAGGCAGGGGAATTTTGCTACGTCCTCAACTCCCGACAGATGGGCAAATCCTCACTCCGGGTGCGGACAATGCAGCGCCTTCAAGCTGAGGGGATTACCTGCGCTGGGATTGATATTACTGCCATTGGTACCTTGAATATTACTCCAGAGCAATGGTATGCCGGGGTTATTGACAGTATTGTTACTAGTTTAAATCTGTATGAGTTGTTTGATTTAGAAGAGTGGTGGATAAAGCATAGTTCGCTCTACTTTGTCAATCGATTCAGTAAGTTTATAGACGAAGTTCTACTTCATTCGATTTCTCAGAACATCGTTATTTTTGTAGATGAAATCGACAGTGTTCTCAGCTTACCCTTCAATATTGATGACTTTTTTGCTGTTATCCGCGACTGCTACAATCAACGAGCAGATAAACCGGATTATCGACGCTTGACGTTTGCTCTAATTGGAGTAGCGACTCCTTCAGATTTAATTCAAGATAAACGACGCACACCGTTTAATATTGGTCGTGCGATTGAATTAACAGGGTTTCAGTTACAAGAAGCTCAACCCTTGGCTGTGGGGTTGGCGAAAAAAGTTAGCCATTCCCAAGAGGTTCTAAAAGAAATTTTAGCTTGGACGGGTGGGCAACCGTTTCTCACTCAGAAGCTTTGTCAGCTTGTGCTTCAGGAAGGGGAAATCGATCCCCCTCAACCCATACCCCCCCTAACCCCCCCTGATCAACGAGGGGGACCAGAAGGGCTAAAGTCTCAAATTGCTGAGTGGGTGGAGAATTTGGTGCAACAGCGCATCATCTCTAACTGGGAAGCGCAGGATGAACCAGAGCATTTGAAGACAATACGCGATCGCATTCTGTTCAATGAGAAACGCGCTAGTCGATTATTGGGATTGTATCAACAAGTCTTGACCCCCCCTAGCCCCCCGAAGAATAAAAGCTTATCCTTATCTTCCCCCCTTGATAAGGAGAGACCGAGGGAAGTAAGGGGGGGAACCGGAGGTGGGGGGGTGCCTGCTGATGATAGTCCTGAACAAATGGAATTACGCCTATCAGGGTTAGTGGTTAGACAGCAAGGTCAGTTGAGAGTTGCTAACCGCATTTATCAGGAGGTTTTTAACCAAAATTGGGTGGAAAAAGAATTAGCTTCTCTGCGGCCCTACTCTGAAAGTTTTAATGCCTGGTTAGCGTCTAACTATCAGGATGAATCGCGTCTATTACGAGGGCAGGCGTTGCAAGATGCTCTAGCGTGGGCGACAGCTAAAAGTTTGAGCGCTCAAGATTACCAGTTTTTAACAGCTAGCCAAGAACTAGATAAGCGAGAAATGCAGCGCATTTTGGAGGCGGAAAAAGAGGCTTCTCGGATATTGGCTCAAGCGAATCAAGCCTTAGAAGCGGTGCTTAAAAGTGCATCTTCAAAAGCACTATTTTTTGCAGGTCAAGAGTTTGAAGCGTTGCTGGAAGCCTTGAGGGCGGGAAAACAATTGCAAACATTGGATGAGTCGGTCAGGGCAAAAGCTGATGCACAGATGCAGGTTGTGACAGCTTTGCATCAAGCCATTTATGGAGTGAAGGAACACAATCGCCTGGAAGGGCATAGCAAGGGCATCATTAGCGTCTGTTTTAGCCCAGATGGCAAGATCATTGTTTCTGGCGGTGAGAACGGTACTATCAAACTGTGGAGCTTAGATGGTAGAGAACTGCTAACTTTTCAGGGGCATGGGGGTATAGTCAATAGCGTATGTTTCAGCCCCAACGGACAGACAATTGTCTCTGGCAGCAGTGACTCTACCATTAAACTTTGGAGTTTAGATGGCAGAAAACAGAGAACTCTCCAAGGGCATCGTGCTGAAGTTTTTAGCGTCAGTTTCAGCCCCGACGGTCAGGTAATTGCCTCTGCTAGTTTAGATGGCACTATCAAACTCTGGAGCCTAGATGGCAGAGAACAGCAAACTCTCCAAGGACATAATGCTGGAGTCTACTGCGTCAGCTTTAGTCCCGACGGTCAGACGGTTGCCTCCGCTGATTCAAACAGCACTATCAAGCTCTGGAGCATCGATGGTAGGGAACGGCGAACTATCTGTGAGCATGGACAAGCTGCCACTTCTATCAGTTTCAGCCCGAATGGTCAAATCATTGCCTGTGCTAGCAGTAACGGCTCTCTTCAACTCTGGAGCATCGATGGCAAAGAACTGCAAACTTTCCGAAAGCATAACTATGTGTTCTATTACATAGGTTTCAGCCCCGATGGCAAGATGATTGCCTCTGCTAGTAGTGGCGGCACTATTAAACTTTGGAACTTGAAAGGTAAGCTACTGCAAACTCTCCAGGGACATAACGCTGATGTCCGTAGTATCAGTTTTAGTCCTGATGGACAGATGATTGCCTCTGCCAGTGAGGATAAAACCATCAAACTTTGGAGTATCGACCGTAGAAATAGGCAAACTCTTCAGGGGCATAGCAGTGCAGTCAACAGCGTCAGCTTTAGCCCTGATGGACAGATGATTGCCTCTGCCAGTAGGGATGAAACCATCAAGCTCTGGAGCCTAGATGGCACCGAACAGCAAACTCTTATAGGACACAGTGATGCGGTTACTAGTGTTAATTTCAGCCCCGACGGTCAGATGATTGCCTCTGCCAGTAGGGATGGAACCATCAAGCTTTGGAATCTTAGTAGTGGGGAACGAAAAACCCTCAGAGGACACAGTGATGTGGTCGCTAGCGCCAGTTTCAGCCCCGACGGTCAGATGATTGCCTCTGCCGGTAAGGACAATACCATTAAGCTTTGGAGTCTTGATGGTAGAGAACTGAAAACCTTTCACGGTCATAGGGATTCGATCAGTAGCATCAGTTTCAGCTCCGATGGCAAGATGATTGCCTCTGCCAGTAAGGACAATAACATTAAGCTTTGGAGTCTTGATGGTAGAGAACTGAAAACCTTTTACGGTCATAGGGATTGGATCAGTAGCATCAGTTTCAGTTCCGATGGCAAGATTATTGCCTCTGCCAGTTATGACGGCACTATCAAACTCTGGAGTCTGGATAGCGTCAAGCATCAAACTTTCCAAGCGCATCACGCTGCGGTCACTAGTGTCCGTTTCAGGCCCACTGACCAAACGCTGGCCTCTACTAGTGATGACGGTACTATTAAACTCTGGAGCCTGGATGGTAGAGAACTTCAAACCTTCCAAGAGCATAGAAGTTCCGTCGTTAGTATTAGTTTCAGCCCTGACGGTCAGATCCTTGCCTCTGCCAGTACTGACGGCACAATAATTCTGTGGAATTTGAATCTGGACAGTCTAATGGAACTCGGTTGCGGTTGGGTGAGTGATTACCTGAGAAATAACCCCAATGTAAGTGAGAGCGATCGCCATCTCTGTGATGGTATTTGCACGCAACCATAAGAATAATTGACTCTTCTCCTAATAAATCTTTGTATTAGAGTTTTTGGCTCTCTCTATTATCCGCATTGCCTTCAGAAACAGATTTCCTAATTGTAATGAGGGCGAGTAGTCGATGTCCGATCGCGCTACAGTGTATCGGTAAAGCCCACTGCTTTTTTGCGATCGCATCCATATAATCAAGAAATTTATAA
>JBFLZA010000091.1:0-17738 GCA_040756535.1 Cyanobacteriota bacterium | reverse complement strand
GGTGCAAGAGATACTCCAGCAAATGCGATCGCTAACTGACAAGCCCATTGGTGTTGGCTTTGGTATCTCCCAACCCGAACAAGCCAAAACGGTGAAAAATTGGGGAGCCGATGCCGTAATTGTGGGGAGTGCCTTTGTGAAACGCTTAGCAGAGGGTACACCTAGTGAAGGATTGTCAGCCATTGGTGAATTTTGCCAGAGTTTGAAATCAGCCCTGAGCGATTAATCAGCGGCTGTCGGCTATAATAAACCGTCTCAGCAATCGCTCATTCTCTGAACAGCCTCTTAGGATAGTTAAAGAGGTGCTTTGTTTTGACAATTGAGTGTAGAGGGAACCGCATAAGTTCCATAGAGTCAGACATATTAGGGGTTAAGTGCAGACTGAAGACTCTGCTTCAGTCTAATTGAGAGGACTTAAGCTCTGAGCCACAAAGAACTCTTGAGTTCCAAGCGGGGGGTGGGCTTTCTCTCAGTCAAGACAGAATCAAAAAGCCCTGTTCAATTGATTTGACTAGGAGAGATTTTTAGTATGGCTTGTCAGAAGTTGGTTTCATTAGGTATTCTTTCCGTCGCTCTGTGTGCAGAACTTGTGGCTTTTTCCCTGGTGACGCCACCCCTGAAGGCAGAGTCTCTAAAAGTCAGTATCAAGTTCCCCCGTGCAGACAGAGTAGGGCAACCCCCTAGCACGGGTGGAGGAGCAACGCGTGGCAGCGGAGATCAAGGGGAAGATTCGTCTAGCTCACAGGAACAGACACCTAATACACAGGAACAGACGCCTAGCACACAGGAAGAAACACTAAGCCGAGAAGGAAGGACGCTTACCCAAGGAGAGGCTTCTTGTATGCAAGGCGATCTTCCTTTAACCGCATTGGCCCCCATCGATAATGTCGTAACAACCGTTTCAGCTAATCCCAGCTTATTTTGGTACGTTCCCCAAACTAAAGCTAGGGTGGCAATATTTTCAGTATTTGATAATCAGAACAAAAGAATCTATAGGACTTTCTTGCCTCTTAAAACTACGCCCGGTGTGATGAAGCTGAGCCTCCCGTCCACTGTATCTTTGATAAATGACAATGATTACAAGTGGCAGCTAACGCTAATTTGTAACCCAGCCAGATTGCAGCAGGATGTACGGGTTGAAGGGGAGATCAAGCGCACAAAACTCGATCCAGAGCAAGAAAAGCAGCTAGCAGAGCGAGAACAACCCCTTGACAAGGCTCAAGTATATGCAAATGCGAGTGTTTGGCAAGAAACGATAGCCATTCTCGATCAATTGCGCCGTGAGCGTCCGAATGACCCCGAGATCGCACAGAACTGGGAAGAACTGCTAGAGTCAGTGGGGCTAAAAGCGATCGCAGATCAACCTCTGATTAATTGAAAGCCATTTACTAAGCAAAAACAATGAACAATCAAGGATGAAGTATAAAGGAAAGATATTTGACTTCAGCCTTGAGTTGACTCTTGAATAGGGTTTTATGCAAGAACGCCTAAAGCGGTTTGTTTGGGACTGGCGCGGGGTGTGGATTACTGCCCCCACGGTAGCGGGGCTGGTAATTCTACTGCGGATGCTTGGCTTGCTCCAGTCCTGGGAGTGGGCAGCATACGATCAGTATATGCACCTGCGCCCTCCTGCCCCCCGAGACGACCGCATTGTCATCGTCGGCATTGATGAGGCAGACTTACGAGCTATTGGACAGCCCATTATTCCCGATGGGGTCTATGCCCGATTGCTCCAAAAACTCAAAGCGATGAACCCTAGGGCGATTGGTCTGGACATCTATCGCGATTTACCTGTGGAACCGGGTCATCAAGACTTAGTCCGGGTGTTTCAATCGACTCCCAATCTGGTTGGCGTCCAGAAAGTCGCTGGGGATAACAGGCGTGAAGCGGTAGCAGCACCACCGGAACTCAAAGCCAAAGACCAAGTGGGATCTAACGACCTGATATTTGATGCCGATAACAAGGTACGGCGGGGTTTGCTGTACTTACAGTCTAAAGAGGGAGAAACGGTCTACAGCTTTGGTCTGTATCTGGCATTGTTGTATCTGGATAAGGAAGGCATTTCTGTTGTTGAAGGGCCGAACAATTGGCGGTTGGGTAAGGCAACATTTTCTCGCTTTAAATCCAATGACGGGGGTTACGTCAAAGCTAATGAGGAGGGCTACCAGATATTGTTGAATTACCGGGGGCCTGCCCAGCACTTTAAGACCGTCTCGATGCACGATATTCTCAACGACAAGGTACCGAAGGATTGGGGACGCGATCGCATCATCTTAATTGGTGGAGTGAGCCAGAGTTTTCCGGATTTGCACTTCACCCCCTACAGTAGCGGTCTGTTGACCCTCGCCAAACCCATGCCTGGGGTAGAAATTCATGCCAATCTCGCCAGTCAGATTATCAGCGCTGCCAAAGACGGTCGCCCCCTGATTCAGAGTTGGCCAGAACCTGTGGAGTGGTTGTGGATTTTGCTCTGGTCAAGTGTTGGTGGCGTTTTGAGTTGGCAGAGACGGTATGCCGATGGCGTCAGCCAGTTTTCCCTTTATCGGGCAGTTAGGCTCATTCTAGCTGGGGGAATTTTGGTGGGTAGTACTTATGTTGCCTTCTTAGTAGGGTTGTGGGTACCCATTATTCCGCCCTTCTTAGCCTTGTCGGGGTCGATTGTCGCCATCACCGCTTACATGGCCCGCAACGCCAAACAAATCCGCAAAACCTTCGGGCGCTATCTTACTGATGAAGTTGTTGCCAACTTACTAGAAAATCCTGGAGGATTGAAACTCGGTGGCGAGAGGCGAACCGTTACCATTCTGACCTCTGATTTAAGAGGATTCACAGCCCTTGCCGAACGATTACCTCCCGAAGAGGTGATTAAAGTACTCAATATCTATTTGGGGTACATGACAAGTATTATCACGAAGCATCAGGGAACCATTGATGAGTTTATGGGTGATGGCATTTTGGTTCTCTTTGGTGCTCCTACAGCCAGAGAAGATGATGCCCAAAGAGCGATCGCCTGCGCCGTTGCTATGCAGTTAGCGATGGATTCGGTCAATGAGAAAATGAAGGAGTTGGACTTGCCCCAGCTGGAAATGGGTATTGGCATCAATACCGGTGACGTGGTTGTAGGGAATATCGGGTCAGAAAAACGCAGCAAGTACGGTGTAGTTGGCTCTCAAGTAAATCTGACATATCGCATTGAATCATATACTGTAGGCGGTCAAATTCTGATCTCAGAATTGACGTTAAAGCAGGCAGGGTCAATCGTCAAAATAGAGGGCTATAAGGAAGTCTCTACAAAAGGAGTTAAAAAACCGATTACTATCTATGAAGTTGGCGGGATTGGCGGAAAATACAATCTCTTTTTGAAGAGAGAAGAAGAATTATACTTTCCCCTTGACGAAGCCATCCCGATCCGATATGCCATTCTAGATGGAAAGCATGTCAGTAATGTCATGTTGAGCGGGAATTTAGTTAAGCTTTCCTCTAAAGGAGCTGAACTCAGGGCTTCAGAACCGGTTGCTGCTTTGAGTAATATTAAGTTCAATTTGTTAACGCCTAATGCACCCGGTTCAGCGAGCGAAGATATTTATGCAAAAGTTTTAGAAAAACCGATGGATAATGGAACGTTTTGCATCCATTTTACTTCGATTCCGCCTAATATAGAAGTTATCTTAGATGAACTTTATCATGCTTGTATTTTTCGTAAATAAAAGCTGAGTAGGAGGCAATAAGTACAAGACATATTTTTTATTGTTACTTTTTAGGAGTAGAAGATTACTGCTCTACCTCTTCTCATTTTTCTTGCTTGCTTAGTAGAAATTTTCTTGAATGCAGATGGAGTTAGGCTCTACTTTAGGTAAGAGCCGTTAATTTTTGTCCATTAATCTGAGTCCTAATAGAACTCAAGATTGACCATCATTTAGAAACTGCTTTCTTCTTGTTTTCCGTGCATTTATCTGGAAAAAATGAATAAAATTGGACAGAAATTATTGGATGAAATATACCGATTATTTACCGCTCAAATTTTTCATATTGGAGAAAAATCGGTATCTATCAGTTCCATAGTGCAATTGATTTTTTTATTGATACTCGTTATTTTTATTTCTCGTGTTTGTAAAAAAATATTCAAGCGAAAACTACTGATTAAGTTGGGAATTGATGAGGGGAATCGGGAAGCGATCGCAACCATTATTAGCTATACAATCACCTTCTTAGGCTTTCTTATCGTTTTGCAGACCACTGGCTTTAATTTAGCTTCCTTAGCGGTATTAGCTGGGGGGTTAGGAGTGGGAATTGGTTTTGGACTACAGGATATCACTAAAAACTTTGTTAGTGGCCTAACCTTACTTCTAGAACGCAAGCTAAAAGTCGGAGATTTTATTGAATTCGATGGGTTAGCCGGTTATGTCAAAGAAATTGCAATTCGTTCTACCCTCATCCGTACCCGTGAAGGTGGAGATGTGGTGGTTCCTAATAGCCAATTAGTAGGAAATCGGCTACTGAACTGGACGTATGATAACTTCACCGCTCGCATTCACATTCCCGTGGGCGTTTCCTATTGTAGCGACCCCATCTTAGTTACAGAAACACTTTTAAAATCGGCTTATATGGAATCGGTTGTTTTACACAACCCGTCTCCAAAAGTCATTTTTAAAGGATTTGGGGATAGTTCTTTAGATTTTGAACTAAGAGTGTGGATAAACCGAATTGATCAAGAACCTGATATTAGAAGCTCCTTAAATTTTATTATTGAGTATAATCTTCGCCAACAAGGAATTATTATTCCCTTTCCTCAACGAACGTTATGGCTACAGAATCCCGAAGCTTTGACAGGACTGTTTGCTCAACAAGAAGAAAGGCAACCGATAGCCAACACTTCCCAGCAGGCGTTACCTGTAAAACCATCTAAGCCCTTAGCCCTCCGAGATTTATTAAGGCAGGTTACTTATTTTCATAATTTTACTGATTTAGAATTGCGGCAGTTGATTGAAATAGGGTATCGAAAACGGGTGAGAGAATCAGAGCTTTTATTTCAGGAGGGCGATCCAGGAGATACGTTTTATATTATCTTATCGGGTTCAGTTGAAGTGTTTGTGGAAAAGCTGAATAAACATCTTACTATCCTCCAAGCCGGACAGTTTTTGGGGGAACTATCTTTAATGTTAGGCATTCCCCGCACAGCAACAGTGCGAGCTTTAGAAGATACACTTTTATTTGCTATCAACAACAAAGGATTTGAACAGCTTTTGCACGAACGCCCTGAGCTAGCTGAAGTTATTGTTCAAGAGTTAGGAAAATATCAAGAAGAATTATCAGAGCGACAACAGCAGTTACGGGAGATGGGGTTAGTGGATGCGGCGGAAGATGATAAAAATCCTGTAGTTTGGGTGCGAAAACGCTTAAAAAACCTGTTTAGCCTATAAGTTAGTAATAGGAAATTTGCTGATAGCACCAAGTTGGGCATTGAGATACCCCTTCAGGACAGACGGAACTCTTCCCGATGGTGGGATGATTGTTCTACGAAGCCCTAGAACAATCATCAAAAGCTTTCAGCGTAGGTGCATTTTACTGATTGAGGGAAAGATGAGCGATTGCAGCCCAACACAAGAACAGCTAATTCGGGAATTAACCTTACTGCGCCGACAAGTTGCTGAACTTAAAAGCGTAAAAACGGCTTTTGATGCTCAAAATGAGCTGTTGAGAAGCTTAGTCACCATGCTGCAAACAGCGAACGGAACGCTGATGCTCAGAGGGATGTTACAACAAACGTTGGGCATTGCGCGTCGTCTAACTAGAGCTCAAGAGGGTAGCCTGTTTTTACTAGACGAATCCGGTCATGTTACTGAAAGTATCCTAGCTCGCGGTGCTACTATCCGAGCGCAAAAACAAAGACTGATTGGCGAAGTTTTGGATAAAGGTTTAGCGGGGTGGGTTGTCCGATATCGTAAAATTGGCTTGATTGTTGACACCTTGAAGGATGAGCGGTGGCTGACACTACACAATCAGCCTTACGAGGTTCGCTCGGCGTTATGCATACCCATCCTTAAAGGTAAGCACTTATTGGGTGTTCTCACCTTGATGCACTCGCAGCCAGGACACTTTACCCCAGAGTCTGCCCGTTTAATGCAGATGACAGCGCAGCAAATGGCTGTAATTCTTGAAAATGCCGAACTTTATACTAAATTTCAGCAGTCAGAGCAAGAGTTAAACTCTAAAAATTTAAATCTATTAGAAGAAGACACCTCAAATCAAGATGCATTATCTCAGCTCGGCATTTATATCATGTTTGGCGATGGCAATTTTCTCTACGTTAACCAAAGATTTGCCGAAATTTTTGGCTATACATTTGGAGAGCTCATCTCTCTCGATTCAGTACTCAATTTGGTAGTTCCTAATAACCGTAATTTGGTTTCTCAAGCCATTAGTCAGTGCATTTATGGTCAAACCCGATACCTCTTGTGTCGCTTCAAAGGTCAGCGAAGAGAGGGGAAATTGATCGATGCAAAAATTTATGGGACAAGAACTAAACTTTACGGTAAGTTTGTAATTATCGGCGTAATGGGTGAAGCTGAAGCAGAACTAGGAAAACGATGATGAATTATGAATGATGAATTATGAATGATGAATTATGAGGGGGAGTTAGGAAGGTTCTATTTTGAACCTTCAACCTTCAGCCTGGCCTACCTCCTCGGATGAGTTGCAGCACTGCGCGAATAATCTTTATCTTTTATTTCTTTAAGGAACATTGCAAGCTACTATCGAGGAACTTTCTCAGATTCGGGTTTTTCAGGATTTAGAAATCTCAGAATTGGAACGTTTACAACCCTATAGCCAAGTGCAGCACTACCAGCAAGGGGAAATCATCATGCAAGAAGGAGAACCCCTAGCGACTAAGCTGTACTGTCTGCTTAATGGTTCCTTGCGTATCACTAAGACAGCGCTAACAGGAAAAGAAACCATTCTCCGCACTTTATTACCTGGAGAAATTTTTGCAGCCCCGGCAATTTTTGGCAATGGTATCGCCCCAGCCACTGTTACCGCGCAAACTTCTTGCCAAATTCTCACTGTTGAACGGAATGGATTAGTAGAAGCCATTCGCCAAACCCCCGAAATTGCCTTGCGAATGCTCAATGTATTCAATCAGCGGCTGCAACTGCTGCATGACACTGTTCATGGATTAGTTTCTGAGCGAGCGATCGTGCGCTTAACACAGTTTATTCAGTATTATGCTTCTCAGTATGGAACCGAGCCGACTGCGAGGGGTCAACAATTGAAAGCCAAGCTTTCATACTATGAAATTGCTCGTAGTATTGGCATTACCTATGAAGAGTGTGTGAGATTGTTCAAAAGTATTCAATCCATTGTCGCCTACAGTCGTGGGGGTAAGATTACAGTGCTGGATGCACAAGCCTTGGCAGCGATAGCCGCAGGCAACGAAACTCCTTTTTAACTACAATTACGATTTTCACAAATTATTCACATTTACTCATTATTCTTTAAATCAATAAGCCTTTGGACACTAAAACCCTCTCGCCTGGATGGGAACGAGAGGGTATTTTTTTTTCCTACCACAACAGTTTTAATGAGAGAATTTTTTCTCCTGGGTCTATAGCCTGAGGTTTACAGCTAAAGAGGCTAAACTCAAAAGCTTTCGATGCGATCGCCAGTAGCCCATTAATATATTGACGTTACATAATCACGCGACGGGCTTTCCGACCTATCCCTCAAGAAATTTGCTATGTGCCAATTTGCAAGTTAAGAGAAGTTATGCTCAGAATTTTTTACTAAGAGCTAGCTCCTAGTAAAAATAGAGTGTTTTAAATTCAAAGTAATAATTTACTTAACTTGCAACTGGCTAACGTTCAATCAGTTAAGCAACTTGAACCACCTCAGGAGAAACACGGGCAGATCGCAGCAAACGACTTGGCAGGGGTGCACTAGCTGCCGTGGGACGACCAATGCCAATGTAATGGAATCCAGCCGCCGCTAATACCTCTGGGTCGAGAAAATTACGACCATCAACGAGTACAGGAGTATTCATCAGTTGGGCAAGTTTGGCATAGTCTAACTGGCGAAACTGCTGCCAGTCCGTCACTAACACTAAGGCATCGCAGCCTTTAGCCAGTTGTTCTGAGTCAGTTGCCAGTGTCACATTAGCAGCTACACGATGCAAATCGTTTGCGGTGACAATAGGGTCATAGGCTTTGACTCTGGCACCTAAGCGACTCAGTTGTGCAATTAGGTCGAATGCAGGAGCATCTCGCATATCATCAGTATTAGGCTTGAAGGTTAGACCCAAAAGACCAATTGTTTTGCCTTTGAGGATTTTGAGAACCTGCTGGAGTTTTTCCACAGCCAGTAATCGCTGACTTTGGTTTGTACTGACAGTGGCTTGGAGGAGTTGGGTGTTGTAGCCATAGTCCTCTGCGATGTGAATGAGGGCAGAGACATCTTTGGGGAAACAGGAACCCCCCCAGCCAATACCCGCTTGCAAGAATTTGTTACCAATGCGGGAGTCGAGGCCCATGCCTTTGGCTACTTGGGTAACGTCAGCACCCACTTTGTCGCAAATATTGGCTACTTCATTGATAAAGCTGATTTTGGTGGCTAGGAAAGCATTCGCAGCATACTTAATCATTTCTGCGGAAGCGAGGTCGGTAACGAGTACCGGAACGGGAGGTAACGTTGCATCGGCGGCAAATTGACGGGCAACAATGGGGGCGTAGAGTTGTTGCATGAGAGCGATCGCATTTTCGCTATTGCTACCCAACACAATTCGATCTGGATTAAAGGTATCGTACACCGCTGAGCCTTCCCGCAAAAATTCAGGATTGCTGACCACATCGAATCTAGGAGAAATTTTTGTTTCCTGCTGACGTTGGGCAACCCCATCTAAAATAAGCTGACGCACCCAATCTCCGGAACCGATAGGCACCGTCGATTTGTTCACAATCACCTTGTAATCCCCATTCAGGTGGGCACCAATCCCACTAGCAACCGCTTCGACGTAACGCGTGTCACTTTCACCGGTAGGCAGGGGGGGTGTACCGACAGCGATGAATAAAACTTCACCGTGAGTGACGCCAGCTTCCAAGTTTGTCGTAAACTCAAGCCGCCCCACCTGCATTGATAACTGTATAATTTCTGAAAGTCCCGGCTCGAAAATCGGAGACTGACCAGACTGCATTAACTTCACTTTTTCTTCATTGTTATCGACGCAGATAACATGGTGTCCGATATGAGCCAGACAAGCACCTGTTACCAAGCCAACGTACCCTGTACCGATAACACAAACACGCATAAACCAATTCCTTTGCTAATCCAATCAGGTCGAAAAGTTAAGAAAAGCGTCCTTACTTTACCAAACGCTTAACTTTTGTACCTCTATCTTTTGAAGTTAACTGTGCTTTAATTAACTTCTCCTGTGCTCTATGCTTTACCCCTAACATCTGAAATTCTTGCTGTCTCTCGTTTCAGCGCTTCTAACTATCAATGCTTGATGGGAAGCTCTACCTCGATGCGACCCAAGCGAACACCGTAATTGGGCAATTGAAACCTGTCCTCTAAGCGATCGCATTCAGCCTTCGCAGGTTCTCTACAGTGGTTTTCTTATCCAGTGAGAGGACTTTTCCCCTGATAGATAGCAGATTACAGAGAATATCCCTCTATCTTAGGTAAGAAATAAGAGATGATAGAGCTTTGACTCTTATCCTGAACCAAGAATGACGACTGCCCAAAAGCCTACTGTTTTACTGGCAGAGGACGACCCCAATGACCTTTTTCTCGTTAAACGTGCCATTCGTCAAGCGAATTTAGCCATCTCTCTCCAAGTTGTTGGCAATGGCGAGGAAGCTGTAAACTACCTGATGCGCGAAGGGGACTATGCAGACACAGAGCGCTACCCCCTACCGGCGCTGATACTAACGAACTTGAAAATGCCGCGCATGAATGGTGTGGAGTTGCTGATATGGGTCAAACAGCAGCCTCACTTGAAAGACATCCCTGTTGTGGTCATGAGTGGTTGTGAAGAGCCAGATGAAGTCAGCCGAGTCAATGACTTGGGAGCTAACTCTCAGTTTGTCAAACCCTTGTCTGTAGATGCGCTAGCGGAAAATTTAAAGAATCTTACGTCCTTGTTGCCTTCTCTTGAGCAAGAGTGATAAGTTCCAGCAGGATAGAAAGTGAAAATAGGGATCAGGGGCCAGGAGTTAGGGGAAAATAATATTAATTAATTCATTGTTAGCGTTTGCAAAAAATGTTTGATTTTTAACATAAATTTGTAAAAGCTGCATATTACTAAAGATGCAGAAAGCAAAACGTTGGCTCCTGTCAGGCTACGGTGTTGCCGTGCTATCTAGCTTGCTGGCACTGCTCCTCCGGTTCCTACTGTCACCAGTTCTAAGGGAAAATGCTCCTCTTTTAGTCTTCATCATGCCAGTGATGCTTAGCGCCTGGTATGGGGGTTTTAAACCAGGACTGCTGGCGAGTGTTTTGAGTGGTTTAATCGGCACTTACTTCTTTTTGCCACCGTTACATAGCGTGAGTTTTGTCCAGTTAGCTGACATCGTTCGAGTCTGCATCTTCTTTGTGGAGGGGGTGTTAATTAGTGCGTTGAGTGAGGCATTAAGGAAGGCTAAGCAGCGAACTGAGGCGATCGCATTATCCTTAAAAGAAAGTGAGGAGCGTTATCGCTTGCTCGTGGAAGGCGTGGAGGATTACGCGATTTATATGCTCGACCCAGGAGGACGTATTGTTACCTGGAACAGCGGAGCAGAGCGCATTAAGGGGTATAAAGCCGCAGAAATTTTAGGGAAGCATTACTCAATTCTGTTTACAGCAGAAGATATTGAACGCCACCAACCCGAACAAGAACTCCAAATCGCAGCGACCCAAGGGCATTATGTCAGTGAAGGTAGGCGACGACGCAAAAATGGCTCCCTGTTTTGGGCGAGTGTTGTCGTTACGGCATTACGAAATGAGGCGGGTTCTCTACGCGGTTTTTCCAAAGTTACCCGTGATATCACTGAGCGCAAACGAGCCGAGGAAGAATTACAAAAGCTGCTTAAAGATTTGTCAGATGTAAAATTTGCCATAGACCAAGCGGCGATTTTAGTGGTAACCGATGCCAGCGGAGCTATCACGGCTGTAAACGACAAGTTTTGTGAAATTTCTCAATACTCCAGAGAAGAACTCATTGGGCAGACGCACGCAAAAGTTAATTCCGGTTACCATCCAAAAGAATTCTTTCGCAACCTTTGGTCAACGATTACTAAAGGTGATGTGTGGCATGGAGAAATCAAAAATAGAGCCAAGGATGGAACTGACTACTGGGTAGATACGACTATCATTCCCTTTGTAGATGAGAAAGGAAAGCCCTTTCAATATCTCGCCATCCGTTTTGATATTAGCGATCGCAAACACACCCAAGAAGCATTGGAACAGGAAAAGGTCATTAGCGACCTCGAACGCAAACGTCTGCGTACTGTACTGGATATACTTCCGGTGGGGGTTTTCATCGCTGCTCGTAGTGGAGCCATTGTGCAAAAAAATTCAATGGCGGGTACCATCTGGGGGGAAGAGGCTCCATTGGCTAAGGATATCAGCGAGTATCGGCAGTACAAAGGCTGGTGGGCTGATACGGGCAAACCTATTGCTGCCCATGAGTGGTCTTTAGCCCGTACTCTCACTCAAGGGGAAGTTTCCCTTGAAGAAGAAATTGATATCGAGGCATTTGATGGCAGTCGAAAAACTATCCTCAATTCCAGCGTTCCCATTCAAGATGAAACCGGCACAATTGTAGGCGGGGTGGTGGTGAATGTAGACATTACCCAGCGCAAACAAGAACGAGTTGCATTGCGTCGCTCTGCTGAACGGTTGAAAGCTTTACATGAAATTGACCGCGCCATCTTGAGAGCAGAGTCTCCGGTAGCGCTGGCCCGTGCTGCGCTTTCACGCCTGCGTCGTGTGGTGCCCTATGAGCAAGCGGTCGTTGTTTTGTTCAACTTTGAAACCAACGAAGCGGAACTCCTAGCAGGAGGGGTGAATGGAGAGATTGCGGGAGAAACAGTATCCCTTTGTGACTTGATACCGATTGAAGTTCCACTGCAACAAGGATTAATTCATTATGTAGAAGACCTTACCACCTTGGAGTTGTGTCCGCCTTTGCTACAACGTCAGTTCACTGAAGGCAAGCGGAGTTTTCTTTCCGTCCCTCTGATTGTCGAAGCAGAACTCATTGGTGAACTCGAACTGTTTTCCCTAAACGTTGGGGCATTTACCCCAGAACATCAAGAAATTGCGTTTGAAGTGGCGAACCAACTCACCATTGCCATGCAACAGTCGCGATTGCGAGAGCAACTGCAAAGCTACGCTACTGAGCTAGAGCAACGGGTGGTTCAGCGCACGGCTGCCCTTCAGGAAGCAAATGAGGCTCTTGAGGTGTTTGCCTATTCCATCTCTCATGACTTACGTGCCCCCTTACGAGCTATTCAAGGGTTTGCTGACGCTTTACTGGAGGACTACGGCGAGCAGTTGGAAGCCGAGGGCCAGTTCTACGCTCAGCGCCTTGCTGCTTCTGCTCAAGATATGAGTACTCTGATTCAAGACTTGCTCAACTACAGCCGTTTGAGTCGCACCGAGATTCAACTTCAGGCGGTTAATTTGGAATCTGCTGTAGCAACGGTGTTGAATCAACTGGAGGTCGAACTTCAAGAGCAACAAGTTCAGGTGACGGTAGAGCAACCTCTCCCCGCAGTTATGGGTCATTGGGCTACCTTAGTTCAAGTTCTCATAAATTTGATAGCGAACGCGATAAAATTTGTACCTCCGGGTGTACAGCCTCAGGTGCGGGTGTGGGCCCAGGAGATGGGGAGAGGGGGAGCTGGGGAACGGGGGAGCTGGGGAACGGGGGAGAATGCTCGACCAAGTACCTACGACTTACTACCTACTTCCTCAGACAATTGGGTACGTCTATGGATAGAAGATAACGGTATTGGCATTGAGCCAAAATACCACGACCGTATTTTCCAAGTTTTCGAGCGGTTGCATGGTGCTGATACTTATCCGGGTACTGGGATTGGATTAGCGATCGCACGTAAGGGAGTAGAGCGCATGGGAGGTCGAATGGGTGTTGTGTCGGAAGTAGGTAGGGGTAGCCGCTTTTGGATAGAGCTACACAAAGCAAGCCGAAGAACCTAAATGTAGTAATATATACATCTTTTATTTCTACACCGAAAGCACTGGAAAGTAATTTTGATTCATGCACTGTTAATTGATGACAATGTAAATGACCGCTTCCTGATTAGCCGAGAGCTGAAACGAGCGTTTCCTGACTTACAGATAGAAGAAATTATTGAAGCGGAGGGCTTTGAGCAAGCACTGGCAGCAGATCGCTTTGATGTGGTGGTCACAGACTATCAACTGCAATGGACTAACGGTCTGGAAATCTTAGGTGCTATCAAAGACCGCTATCCCGATCTCCCGGTGATTATGTTTACGGGTACGGGGAATCAAGAGATTGCGGTAGAGGCGATGAAGCAGGGATTGGATGACTACATCGTCAAGTCACCCAAGCACTTTATCCGTTTGTCGGTGGCAGTGAAGTCAGTCTTAGAACGAGCCGAAGAGCGACACAGAGCGGCTCTTTTAGAAGTTCGCCTGCAATCCTTACTTGAGCGATTAAATTTGGGCGTCTTTCGCGCTACTTCAGAACAGCAACGGCTAGAGGGCAATAGCGCTTTCTTGAGGATACTGGGATTGATTTCCTTAGCACAAGCGCAGACCCACCAATTGGATCAGCTTTTTTCAGGACTCACAGAGCTATACCTCGGACAAACGCGGGAACGTGAATTCCAGTTACGTAGACCTGATGGTAACTTAATCTGGGTCTTATTAAATGAAACTTTGAGTACTATCAACGGAGAAACTGTACTCGATGGACTCTTAGAAGACATTACATCTCGCAAACAATCCGAAGAAGCTGTGCAACGCTACGCCAGAAGATTACAGACGTTGCAGGAACTTGATCGCTCCATTCTCCAAACGCGATCGCTGTCTGAAATTGCCCAGTTAGCCGTCACCTGTGTCTATCAATTAATTCCTTGTCCGCTTCTTAATATCACCTTATTTGACTTTGAGCGTCAGCAAGCGACTGTATTAGCGACCCAGTCGAGCTTTGACTGAGGAAGATAGAGAAATCGCTCATGAGGTGGCGAATCAATTAGCTATTGCCATCCAGCAAGCGCATCTGCGTGAACAATTGCAGCGCTACACCGAACACCTCGAAGAACTCGTCAGCAGCCGAACTCAAGAGCTTCAGGAAGCGAACAGCGCCCTACAAACCTTTACCTACTCAATTTCCCACGACCTGCGTGAACCCCTACGTGCCTTGCAGGGATTTTCCCAAATTCTGTTGCAAGAGCACGCCAACCAACTGAACTCGGTTGGTCAAGACTTGACAAATCGCATTTTAAATGCGTCTGTCCGAATGGACACCCTAATTCAAGACTTACTGTCTTACAGCCGCCTGAGTCGTGTTGATCTATCGCTCCAGCCCATCAACCTAACTTCAGTCGTGAGGGAAGCACTCACTCAACTAGAAAGACTCATTCAAGAGCGACAAGCTCAAGTGACAGTCGAGGAACCCCTTTTAGAAGTCACAGGGCACTACATCACCCTAGTTCAGGTCGTGGCGAATTTAGTGAGCAATGCCATCAAATTTGTAGCTCCCGGAGTCCAGCCTCAGGTGCGGATATACACTCAAAAGCATCATGGTTGGGTGCGTTTGTGGGTAGAAGATAACGGTATCGGTATTGAGCCTCAATCTCAGGAGCGAATTTTCCAAGTTTTTGAGCGCTTGCACGGGATTGAAATATATCCGGGGACGGGTATGGGTTTAGCAATCGTCCGTAAGGGAATAGAACGCATGGGCGGTCAAGTTGGCGTAGAGTCAGAAGTCGGTAGGGGCAGCCGCTTCTGGATTGAACTTCAGCAAGCTGCTCCATAAAACCTATCCAAAACGCTTATTTCTAAGCATCTTGGTGTTTACTTGTTGCTTCTTCATTGATTATTTCATCACCATCTCTGCGATCGCAGCATTTGCCACGTCAAAATTAAAAAGCTACACAACAAGAATTAGCGATCGCTTATGAGTATTACCCGTAAATGGGCTGCCAAGCAGCAGCGAGCGATAGAGATTTTGATTCGCCTGAAGCGACTTTATCCCGAAGCTCCCTGCACGCTGAACTATGAAACCCCTGTACAGTTACTAGTAGCAACCATCCTCTCCGCCCAATGCACCGATGAACGGGTCAATCAGGTAACGCCTGAGTTGTTCCGCAGATTTCCCGATGCTGCTGCTTTGGCCGCCGCTAATGTGGAAGAAATCGAAACCTTAATCCGTTCTACGGGTTTCTATCGCAATAAGGCGAAAAACATTCAAGGTGCCTGCCGGATGATTATGGCAGAGTTTGGCGGAGTGGTTCCTAAGCGCATGGAAGAACTTTTGAAGTTACCGGGAGTTGCCCGTAAAACAGCCAATGTGGTTCTGGCTCATGCCTATGATATTCATCAGGGTGTTACAGTAGACACTCACGTTAAGCGCCTCAGTCAGCGGCTAGGTCTGACCGAACACACCGACCCCATCCGCATAGAGCGTGATTTGATGCGGATTCTGCCCCAACTGGAATGGGAGAATTGGTCAATTCGCTTGGTTTATCACGGTCGAGCCATTTGTCAAGCACGTAATCCCCAGTGCGAAGCTTGTGTTCTTGCCGATCTATGCCCTAGTGCTAAGGTATCTGGACTCACACCTGCCGCAGCAGGTATGGTAAAATCAACAGTCTCTGTGCCTGAACCCAAGTGAAGCATCAGATACAATAGAAAATAGTGCCTGTATTTAGAAATTAGGAAGACGTAAAGGATTCATGGCTAAAAAGAGCATGGTGGAGCGCGAAAAAAAGCGCAGAAAACTAGTTGAAAAGTACGCTCAGCAGCGAGCTGAACTTAAAGAGGAGTTTGACAATGCTACCTCTCAGATGGAAAAGCTAGAGGTTCACCGGAAGCTGCAACAATTGCCGCGCAACAGTGCCCCCAGCCGTGTACACAACCGTTGTTGGGTCACTGGACGTCCTCGCGGTTACTATCGGGACTTTGGACTATCCCGCCATGTGATGCGGGAGTGGGCGCACAAAGGTTTGCTTCCAGGGGTTGTCAAATCTAGCTGGTAAGTTTTCAGTTGCAGGTTATAGGTTGAAAGTTGCAGGTTATGAGTGAAAGAGTTTTAACTTTCCAACCTGGGCTACGCCCCGCTGCGCTAACAACCTTCCAACCTTCAACCTTTATTGCCCACAGCATCGGTCAATGCCCAGACTTTGTAAAAGTAAGTCACTGACCGCATTAGCGATCGCAAACTCGCTGTAAAAACTCTCTCGAAAGTCAAACGCCTGCATCTCCGTTATAATCGCAATCACTAGCGCTCCCAAATCATTCTCACCTTCCATGCGTTGGCGGACAAAGATTTGGGAGGCTCTTTCCGCAATTGTCTGATTAACCGGCTCTGGAAGAAACTCGTGATCGAGCCAGTAGGCAAGGGCATCTTTTAACCATTTTCCCTCTTCCCTAGGATTCTGGGCAGGTGGGAGTGTAATCGGTGGAATCGGTTCAGCCATTAGTCTAGATGAATGACGATTGTCTTGACATCATTGTATGTGCCACTGGCGAATCGCTCCTCACTGGAACAGTAAGCTTCTTGATCGAGTACTTCGCCAGTCATTAGTCGTTAGTCATTAATCATTTTTCATTAGTTACTATTTACGAGCCGATCATACCTACGATCAAGCAGCGTAGAGTCCCTAAAGCAATAATGACTAATCCCTCAAAGCTAATTGCTAATGACTAATCACTAATGACCCATTATGGCATTTGACATTCCTTCCCTCATCCAGGGGTATGCCCAAGGCTACTTCTTGATGGCAGATGAAACTGGCGCTATTGGATGGTACACCAGTCGCCAACGAACAATCATTCCCCTCAATGAGCGATTTCGTTATCCCAAATCGTTGCGTCGGATCTTGAATCAAGAGCGTTTTAGCATTGCCATCAATCGAGATTTTAAAGCAGTAGTTACTGGCTGCGCTGACCGAGAGACTACCTGGATTGCCCCCGAACTTCAAGAAATCTACTGGGCGCTATATAAAACGGGTTGGGCTTATAGTTTTGAAACCTGGCAAGGCGACCAATTAGCAGGCGGAATTTTAGGAATTGCCATTGGCGGAGTGTTTATTGGCGAATCGATGTTTTATCGAATTCCCGACGGCTCGAAGGTGGCAATGGTAAAGTTAGTGGAATATTTGCGATCGCGAGGATTCATTCTCTTTGATGTTCAAATGATGAATCCTCATCTAGCTCGCTTCGGTGCTCATAGCGTTAGCGAACAAGAATATCAAACATTGTTGCATCAGGCATTGCAGCGACAATGTTCCTTAGATTGAATTCCCCTAGAACATCAATTGAGTAATTGCTGTACTGATAAAAGCCCCCCTCTATCCCCCCGCAACACTGAATGAGAGGATAGCTGCCTTGAGGCGAAGGTGATGGTGTTATAGCAATTTTATAAAACAATGCAACACTTAAAAGATCCCCCTAAATCCCCCTTAAAAAGGGGGACTTTAAATCCTCAAGATTTTCCCCCCTTTTTAAGGGGGGCTAGGGGGGATCTAATCCGTAACCTTATTCAAGGAAAT
>JBFLZA010000090.1:0-17798 GCA_040756535.1 Cyanobacteriota bacterium | reverse complement strand
CAGGAGGCAGGAGGCAGAAGCCAGGAGGCAGAAGCCAAGAGGGAAGAAAGCTTGTAGAGTAAGCTTTTTAACCTTTTTGAACGGGTGGGTTATTTCCGCCGCGCTGTACTAGTGAAAAAGCTCACCTTCATATAGCTTTAAACTGACTTTATCAAAACTTCATAAAAATCTAGTTGCAATCAACACTATATTGAGTTAGAAATAGCCTGTGGCGGGTGCAAAATAAGAGCTTCTGATTTCATATCTGATTTTTCCGAAGGCTTGCTAGAGAGAGCTTGCCTCCTTCGGTGCATTTTTCAACAAAGCTATTGTGTTCAGCCAAGTGATTAAAGCCTAAGCTTTAGTCATAGTAGGAAAGACATTCAATCAGTGACGCTCGATGAGCTACTGCATAAATTCTAGCTGTCCTCAGCCTAAAAACCCGATTCATGCTGATATTTGTCAAATTTGTTGCTCTAACCTGTTATTGAGCGATCGCTATCGCGTGCTGAAAGTGATAGGCCGAGGTAAATTCAGCATCACGTTTTTAGCTCAAGATGAGTCTCTTCCCGGTTTTCCTCATTGCGCGATTAAGCAGCTCCTGCCGGTGACGGCTGAAGCGCACATTGTAGAAACAGCAGAATTACTGTTTAAGCGAGAAGTCGAAACCCTAAGACAGATTGGCAATCATCCCCAATTACCAAAGCTGTTGGAATCCTATGAAGAGGCTCACCAACCTTACTTCGTAGAAGAGTATATCAGTGGTTTAACTCTACAGCAGGAAATTAAACAGTCGGGTCCAATGGACGAAGCTGGAGTGAAGCAGTTTTTGAGCGAAATACTGCCATTGCTTCAGTACATTCATAGCCAGAGGTTAATTCATCGAGATATAAAACCAGCCAACATCATTCGCCGCCAGCACGATCGCAAATTAGTTTTGATTGACTTTGGCGCTGTCAAAAACTGCCAAGACGAACCTGAAAGCCTTTCAGGGGAGACAGCTTGGACAGATACTTCCATAGGCACAAAAGGCTTTACACCTCCAGAGCAAATAGCCTTGCGACCGGTTTTTGCCAGTGATATTTATGCATTAGGTGTTACTTGCTTTTATTTACTGACTGGGGAATTACCAACCATCTTTCCTTACGATCCATCAACCTGCCAAATGCTCCGGCAACCCTACGTTCAGATCAGTGAGCATTTTACTGAAGTTTTAAATAAAATGCTGGAGCCTGCTGTCCGTTATCGCTATCAATCGGCTCTGGAGGTGTTGAGAGCGATTGATTCGTTAGATGTCAAAAGCCGTTCTCTTTTAGAAGCTTATAAAAACGGGGAAAGAGATTTTACATTTCAGAATATCAGTGAGTTTAATCTGCAAAAAGCGGTCTTATCGGGAGCGGATTTTTATCGTTCCAAGTTAGCAAAAACCAATTTTCAATCGGCTGATTTATCCGGTTCTTATTTTGGTCAAGCAAAACTAAACCAGGCAAATCTACGAGATGCGAATTTGGTAAGAGCTATCTTTAATAATGCCGATTTATCAGGGGCTAACTTACAAGGTGCCGACTTGAGCCTTGCTCATCTTTTTCACGCAAATTTAAAAGGAGCGAATTTGCGGGGCGCTAATCTTTCTCAGGCCAATTTAAAAGGAGCAAATCTGTGTGGAGCAAATCTCTGCAATGCCAAAATTACTGAAGCACAATTGGCTGTTGTGAAGAAGAATTGGACAACAGTACTTCCTCAAGGGAAGTGCGGTTTGGGTATTCGCTCAAGTTGTTTTAGCGCCGAGAACAATTATCACAATGTTGGCAGTGAAACTCAGTTGCCTCCTTCGTAAAGCCAAACGCCTTTAACAAAAACTGCCAACGGCACTCGCGAGTATTTAAATATTGATTCATTTGCTTTTGTACCTTTTCCTGTGTAGTACTCAACTGGGCGAGTGTGCGAGAGTCTCCGGATGGGCGCTTACGGTAGTGGAAGGGGTCTTGCCATTCCAATTGTCCGGCACTGTGAAGAAGGGCAAGCGCAATTGCACCGTCGCGATATTGTTTGGCTACTGTGGTGACTTCTCCCTGAGGTGGCAGTTTCTTCACCAACTGTTGGGCGTCTTGAAATTGCGATCGCAACTTATCCACAAAAAACTGCCGTCGTTGCTTATCCTCTGGATTTAACCACCCCGTAGGCTCACTGATCAAGGTCAGTGCATCAGAAGGCTTACCATCCCGTCCCCCTCGGCCGACTTCTTGGATATACTCCGACAACAACTGCGGGGACTGAAAATGCACAACCCAGCGGACATCAGGCTTATTAATCCCCATGCCAAAGGCACAAGTACAAACCACAAACTGGCTTTTCCCACTCAGCCAACTCGCTTCAATTTCTCGCCGTTCCTCCGGACTCAATCCTGCGTGGTAAGCGGCAGTGGCATAACCCAACGAACCCAACCACTCGGCTAACTCTTCACTTTCGCGTCGGGAACGAACGTAAACTAACCCACTTTGTTTATCTCTAGCTTGGATAAACTTCAACATCTGCTGGCGGCGTCCTCTGGGAGTCCAGACAGTTTGCATCTTAAGATTGAGATTTTGTCGATAGGGACTGATTAAAAAAATCTGTGGCTGTTGCAGTTGTAAGACGTTGCGGATAATTTGCTGAGCACTGGGATCGGCAGTTGCCGTGAAAGCTGCGATCGCAATTTTTGTCCCTGCTGGCTTATATTTGAGCAAAGCGGGTCGTACTGCACCTAGACGCCGATAAGCGGGGCGAAATGTATCCCCCCATTGCACCAAGCAGTGTGCTTCATCTAAAATTAGCCCATTAATCTTAAGCTGCGGCTGACATAAGCGTTCCCACACTGGCGCACTCAGTAGCGTTTCTGGCGACAGATACAGCAATCGTAACTGCTGGCGTTCCAAGGCTTGAAGGGTTTGCCGTCGTTGCTGAGTTGGTAACTCACTATGCAACAAAGCCGCAGGTAATTTGCGATCGCGTAATTCCTGCACCTGATTTTCCATCAGTGCGACAAGAGGGGAAACAACCAGGGTTAGTCCAGTTTGTAATAGTGCTGGAAGTTGAAAGCAAATCGACTTTCCCCCTCCGGTAGGCAGCACAATCAGCGCATCCCGCTTTTCTAAGAGACTCTGAACAATTTCACCTTGGGGCGATCGAAAATCATCATATCCCCAGATTTTTTTGAAGGCGGCACGGACATCATCCCAGGATGTTGTTGCAGAAGTATTCATGATGGGTAGTAGATGCGAGTAGTTAGCGAGACACTAACCCTAAAGGAGTGTTGTAAGCGTGATGTTCAACAAATTTAGTACAGGCTTCAAATTCTGAAGTTTCAGCAATGTATTCCCCAAAGGTGGCATTGACAAAACTTGATTTGCCAACACCCGTTCTCCCAACTAGCAAAAATTTACGCATATTTTATCGACCAAAAAACCACGCAACTACTCCTATTGCTGCACCAGCTAAACCACCAATCGCAGCACCTGCTGGCCCAAATGCAGCACCAGCTGTTGCTCCTGCTAGAGCGGCACCGGGAATGATATCTGCTGAAATCCTGTTCTGAATTTCTTGGTTTTGCCTATCATTAAATTCGATTCGTGGGTGTTCATAGGATGCAACTTCATAGCGTGGAGCTTCATAGCGTGGAGATTCTTGTCGTTTTGGTTTCTCAAACTTAGTAGCTGCTAGCAGAAAGGGAATAGCAGCCTGTTGAGATATTCTTGTAAATACCTTTGTACAAAGCTCTCCAAGCCATTTTTCTCCATCTGGAGTAGTTTCACTTTTATTGTCTACCGCCACTGAGGGGACATTGTTTGCTATCTCAGCCTCGACATATTTTGCTATCTCCTTTCGGATTAGTTCCGTTCTTTTCTGCAAAGCTATTGGATAATTTGATGCGTCTTTATTATTGGCAAAGGTAAAAATGATAACAGCGCGTTCCCATACCTTGGAACCAAGCGCCTCTGAAATTAGTTTTATTCCTCGTTTTTCATCATTAGTAACTCTGGTTTCGTCAAGTCGGCTAATAAACCACATTGAGTCAATGTGTTTGACTTTCGAGCGTATAAGTTCTAGATACTTGTAGTCATTTTCAGTTTCCTCAAGGTCATCACATAGACCTGGTGTATCAATGACCTTAAACTGAATGCCCCTAATTTCGGAGTCATGCTCTTCAACCGCCATAGTTGTCGGTTCATAATCACCTACGGGGGCAATTTGCTGACCCATTAGCGTATTGACAGTACTAGATTTTCCGACTCCTGTACGACCGACTAAGAGGAATACAAACTTTTTCCCACAAGCAGCTTCAAATTTTTCTTGAAAGTCTTTCAGAAGGTTTGTAGCTATTGCTTCGAGCATTGGAATTTTTCTTCTAGCGCGTTGTATTTATTATTTTTAATAAAACAACATAGATTAGAAATCCGAAAATCCACTGATATTTCCGAGCAATGCCAACTCTGTGCCCGTATAATTGCTTAGGGCACAACTTGAAGGAGCGATCGCAAAAACTACGCTGCTCATGAATTAGCGATCGCCAAGAAACTCTAAACCCTATATAGTTCTCGAAATACTTGCTACAAATACTTTTCTTTCTCCCCCATGAAACAAATGGCGCAGCCTCCGCTGGCTTCCCCTTTTTTAAGGGGGACAGGAGGGGGATCTAAAAGGGGCATGGGGGGGATCGAAGTGTAGCCTCTTCATTGCAAATTGATATTATTTTGTGGCTACTACAGCGATATTCCAAGCCAACCGCTTCATCAACGGAAGCTTTTTCAAAACTCTATCTACCTTTTCTAACCCTCGATAGGTAGGTGCCAATCTTTCCTGCTCAATAATGATTTTCTTCCAATAACGCTCCTGATTCGGGTCAACTTTTTCAATCAAATAGAATTGTAAGAAAATCCAAAGGGTTGCAATCCAAAAAGTATCGTAGTCTGTCTGAGAAAATACAGATTTGATGTAATTAACAATATTAATCTCTAACGGCATTTCATCATCTGTCCGTACCTCAGTTGCCATCCGCCGATAGACATTAATGACGGGATTGTGCTTCAAGGGGTCCCAAAAACAAACTTTTCCACCGGGTTTAAGTACTCGATGCATTTCCTTCAAAGCAATTTTTGGGTCTGGGATATGGTGCAATAAATTGGAGGCATAGACAATATCAAAGGTGTTGTCGGGAAAATCTAGTGCCATCGCATTTGCAGTACAGCCTTCAACTTCGACGCCGTGACGTGCTGCCAACTGAAGTGCCACTTCTACCATTCCCGGTGAATAGTCAGCCGCAACACAACGTGCTCCTTGCATCGCAAAATAGACACTATTTTCACCAGCACCGCAACCCAAATCTAAAAGCCGCTTCCCTCGTATATTTCCCATCTTTTGCAGGATAAAGCGATTTTCTGGGGCTGTGCAGGCTTCAAAATAGTCGGCTACCCGAATGCCATCCACATCAATGGCAGCAGCCCAGGTATCGTGAAAGAGTCGCTCTTTTTCCAGGGTTTCGTCTAACATTTTTTCGCAAACTAAAGTTAAATGAATTTACGGGAACCAACCTCAATTTTCCGGCAAAAATCACATAAAGTTTGAAGGATGAAATCGACAGAAATTTATTTTTCCTCCAACAATCTGAAAAGAATACTAAATTGAGAAAAGGGGTGATTGGCTTTTTTAGCAATCTTTCATCTTTTTGATTTTATCTATACTTTAATTATCTTAATACTTTTTAGTCAAAGTTACTAATTAATCACTTTGATTTGATACTCGAAAAGAGCGCACTTCAAACGTACAAGAGTTGACTAAGTTATTTTTATCGTTATTTAACAAATCAAACAGAAGATAGGCGGCATTTTGACCACTAATGGGTAGCTCAAATGGGGTTACTGTTTTGGGATTGTGCTTATAGGTTCGTTCTATTGAGCTAATAACTTTACCGTCCCGATCAAGCATGGCTAATCGTATTGATGAACCCACACAATCGCGATCAATATAAGTGATGTAACCAGCAATCTTAACTTGATTTGATACTGACCCTAAATAGAGTAAAGAGGTTCCTAACTGTTGGGTGCGGTCTTCACTAGACTGACTTCTTCGTTTTTTGACTTCGCTAACCCGGAATAAATCTTGATACTCTAAATCCTGGGAATTGGCATATACCAATTTTGTCTGAGTGGATGGCAAACTGAATTCCTTAGCTAACAGGGTAGATTCAAAAATGCGATCGCGGCGAAAAGCAACGAGAGAATTGGTATAGTCTGGGTTGGGCCTAATACTGGTGTTGTACAACCACTGACTCAGAATAACCCAGTTTCCCTGTGAACCGGGGCGTTCAGCAATTTTCTGCTGTATGGCATCGAGTGTCCGCACTGCTGTTTCTAGAGACGTTGGACGAAATCGCTGGTAGATGTTGACGACAACTCCATTCTCAAAGGCAAACTGTGCGGGGAGGCGTTTGAAGTCTCTGGCAAATTCCCAATTTTGAGTAAAGGCATCAAACACCACATTGACGACATCCAATTCTTTATTAGGTAGCCATTCTCCCACAGCAGGCAGTTGAGTGGGGTCGCTCGAATAATCTGGCAGTCGCGTCGGAATTACCACATATTGCGCTTCTAGCAATCTCTCTAAAGGATAAGCATCGCGAGAATCTACTTCAGGCGTGGACAGGACGTTCAAAAATCGTTCTTCGCGTGGATAGAGGACTTGTTCAACCGCTCTCACCATCCCAGACGTTAGCTGTAGACGTTGATAACCGACCACAAAAATTGGCTCTTGATCAGGAGTCAATAGACGCAGGTAGTTAACCAATCGGACGGCTTCATCATAATCTGTCCGCACGAGTGGTGGCATACTCAGGGCAAACAAAGGATGAAACAAACGGCTCATCGTCCCAACTGGGGTGAGTCCGATAATGAGATTGGCAACCAAATAACAACCCACTACCCCCAGCATGAATGCACGTTCTTTTCCCTTCATCGTTATCCAGGTTGTCCAGATCAAGGTAACTAACCCGATAACAACGAACGGTGTGACTTGTAAGGAATAAAAGATATTGCCATAGCGCAGGTGAACGAGCCATATAATCAGCGACAAGACACCCGTCCATCCCATAAAGCTGACAGCTGCTAAGGGTAAGGTACGGGCTAGAAGGCTCGCAGAAAATCCGATTGCCACAATCAACCAAGTTCCCCAGCCGTAGAATAAGGCGTATAAGTTGAAAATGTCGCTAAAGGGCAGACTCCAAGAGGTATAGAGGGTTTTGTAATCGAGCGTTAGGGCAGCGTAGGTAAACTTAGGGGCGACAATTCCTACGGTGACAAGTGCCGCCACTCCAATTAGACCAATCTGTACACCGCTAACGAGCAAATTCCGCCAAGCCTTCGCGTTAAAAATAGCCCAACGCAACGCAATTCCTTTCTGGAACAGGCGTTTTTGCACATCGGCAATAAAAAAAATCAAAGCTTGTAGGGTAAGAGCGCCGAGAAAGGCAAGACCCCCATAGATGAAATGACGACGTAGGAGAATTGCCGCTCCAATGAAAAATCCAATCAGAGGGATTCTCCACCACCGCTTGAATTTGACATCCTGCAAGTAAACAAAGGTTGCCAACCCGATGAACACTGCTCCCCCTGTATCGGGAATCCCCATAAATGTTGGTATCCAGCTAACGGGAAGCAGTAAGGTCAAGAATGCCGTTGACCAAAACACCGTTCGTGAATGTACTGGGATGATCTGAGTTGCGATCGCACCCATCACCAGGGCAAACGGGAGCAGGTAGACTAGCGACAACCCCATTTGGTAGACGAGACGAGAGCTACCGAAGAGCAGGAAAAATGGAATCAACGGCAGTGTAAAGAGTCGATTGCGTTCCGAGTTGAGAGATTGATTAACAAAGCGGAACGCCTCAACAGAGGATTGGCGTAAGGTATTTACGACTGCCAGGGTTTGCTCATACCAGTCGATCCACCAGTGAAAGTTACGCTCACTGGAGATGTAAAGCCAGGTAATGATAATAATCGTCAGTATCAGACTAATTAAGCAAGCCGCATCTACTAGAAGTTTTTGGCGAACTTCTAGCCGCAATCGGGAGATTGGCATGTCTTAAGCTTGTTCCCTTGACCCTTGAACAACAACAGTTTCTTCTGATACACCTGATGACTCGGCGCTAGTTCCGGAAGCCTCCTGCAATTGAGGTCTCTCGCCACCCTGCAACGACCCATAAAGCCGATTGAGGGCGTTCACGTAAGCTTGAGCAGAGGCCACGATAATATCGGTATTGGCAGCGTGACCGGAAAAGACACGCTTGTTGTGCCGTAGCCGAATTGTAACTTCTCCGATCGCATCAATGCCCTTAGTTACCGACTGCACAGAAAACTCAATCAGCTCATTGGGCACATTCACCACCCGGTTGATGGCTTTGTACACTGCATCCACTGGCCCCGTACCAATGGCCGCATCCATCAGTTCCTCTCCGCTAGGAGTTCTCACGCAGACAGTTGCGGTAGGACGAGCATTACTACCACAGGACACCTGCACCAACGCTAAGCGGAACAGTTCGGGGGTTTGTTGGATTTCATCATTCGCGATCGCTTCTAAATCCCAGTCGGAAATTTCTTTTTTCTTATCCGCTAGGTCTTTAAACCGGATAAACGCCCGATTTAACTCGGTTTCCGACAGTTCAAACCCCAATTCCCGCATCCGAGTGCGGAAGGCATTGCGACCGGAATGTTTGCCCAGAACAATTTGATTTTCCGTTAAACCAATGGATTGGGCATCCATGATTTCGTAAGTTAGCTTATTTTTGAGGACGCCATCTTGGTGAATACCCGACTCATGAGCAAAAGCATTTGCCCCGACGATTGCCTTGTTTGGCTGCACCAACATCCCGGTGAGGTTGGAAACCAAGCGGGATGTTTTATAAATCTGCTTGGTATCGATGTTGGTTAAGGGTTCCTCTGACTCGGCAGGTCGTCCTAAGAAGGGGTTGAAAAACTGCCGCCGGACGTGCAGCCCCATCACCAATTCTTCTAAGGCTGCATTTCCTGCCCGTTCACCAATTCCGTTGATGGTGCATTCTAACTGCCGTGCACCGTTTTTAACGGCTTCCAGGAAGTTGGCGACTGCCAAGCCTAAATCATTGTGACCGTGTACAGAAATAATCGCTTGGTCAATGTTGGAAACGTTTTCTTTAATGCCGCGAATTAACGCCCCAAACTCACTGGGTGTAGTGTACCCCACCGTGTCGGGAATATTAATGGTGGTTGCCCCTGCTGCGATCGCCCGTTCTAAGACTTCATAGAGAAACTCTGGGTCAGATCGTCCGGCATCTTCTGGAGAAAACTCCACATCTTTAACAAAGGATTTGGCATAGGCGACCATATCTTGTGCTATGCCCAAGACTTCCTTGCGTGTTTTTTTGAGTTTGTACTC
Source organism: Cyanobacteriota bacterium (assembly GCA_040756535.1). GTDB lineage: Bacteria > Cyanobacteriota > Cyanobacteriia > Cyanobacteriales > Coleofasciculaceae > JBFLZA01. The sequence continues at coordinate 8,378 of JBFLZA010000090.1, read as the reverse complement.
CAGATGGATGTCAGAGGTAGCAATAAAGGTATGAATTCGCGGCTTGGCAGCAGGTTTCAGGGCGTTGGCGGCTGCTTGAATATCCTGACGTGTGGCTCGTGCTAGACCGCAAATAATCGGCCCCGACTCAGTACCGACCGTTTGAGCAATCTTTTGCACTGCCTCAAAATCACCAGGACTGGCGTAAGGGAAACCGGCCTCTATGACATCAACTCCCAGTCGGGCGAGTTGGCGAGCGATCGTTAGCTTTTCGTCTACATTCAGAGTTGCCCCTGGAGACTGTTCGCCATCGCGAAGCGTGGTGTCAAAAATAATAATGCGGTTGGGTTGTAGTTGCTTGTTCATAGCTCGATTCGCCGATATTAGGAGTTGATTGTCCTCAATCTATAAAAGATACCGGTTATTTTTTGTTCTAGTTAAATTAATAGTCGATTTTTTCAATATAATCTCGTATTTCGTTTAAATCTATGTAGCGATCGGTGGCATTTCTTAGTTCCCTCGCTATCATTCCTTCGGTTGATACGACTGTAATATGTGTATTCTTTGAGCGTAGTAATTCAATGGCTCGTTCAAAATCACCATCACCGCTAAAGAGGATTACCTTATCATATTGGTCTACTGTATTAAACATATCAACGACAATTTCTATATCTAAGTTGGCTTTTTGAGAATAGCGACCAGAATTATCATCGTAATACTCTTTAAGAATTTTTGTTCTGACTGTATAACCCAGGCTAATCAAGGCATCTCGGAATCCGCGTTGGTCTTGAGGGTCTTTTAATCCGGTGTACCAAAAAGCGTTAACTAAGGTTGTATTGGTTGTATGTGGTTCACCTTTGAAGTAGTCTAATACTCTTCTAGGGTCAAAAAACCAGCCGTTTTTTTGTTGAGCGTAGAACATATTGTTACCGTCTACAAAAATAGACAGACGGTTCATTAAACATGGCATATAAACTAAGACCTAATAGTTCTAGAGAATTTAAGTGAACTTCTTATTTTAGCAATTTTACTTATTAATTTGCTAATAGTTAGGGTTTGATGATAAGCCCAGAGGGTTTCTCCTCCTTTTTCATATTTACTACTCCTCTTCTTAAATCGCCTTCAGGCGATAAACCTAAAGGCTTAGTTCGCTAATACAGGATAACTCGAACTTACGTATATTTGAGTAGCACACTCCAACGGCTGCTACGGATGTACTTTATTAAATCTACATTACTTTAAATTGTAGTTCTGCGTGGACTCTCTCGCGAGATCGCCTAGCGCGTGAAATGGTTCAATGCAGGTAAGAACACCAATCACTCCAACCCCCTACATACAGTTTTCCCGTAGGGATGCCAGCCAGTTCCATAGAGAGGAGATTGACGCAAGCGGTGACACCAGAACCACAATAAACGATGACTTCTGTTTCTCGACCAACATCGTTCCAACGTTGTTGTTGCTCTATCAGGGAGCGCAGGTAACCGCGAGCATCTGTAACGTCTTGCCAAGGGTAATTAACAGCACCAGGAATATGGCCTGCAATGGGGTCAATGGGCTCTCGTTTGCCTAAGTAGCGATCGCTCTCTCGTGAATCCACTAACACCACTCCCGATAAATCTTTGCGAGCTTTCAGGGTGTCAATATCGACCCACCAATCCGAGTGCAACTGCGGCACAAACGTCCCCGGTTGAGACACTGACGGGAAATTGTCTGTAACCGGATACTCAGCGGCTTGCCATGCCTTCCAACCGCCATCAAGCAAGGCGACCTTTTCATGTCCCATGTAGCGTAGTAGCCACCAGAGACGCGCAGCAAAAGCCAACCGAGAATCATCGTAAGCAACAACCAGTGTCTCTTGAAAATTCACGCCAATGGTGGATAATTTCTGGGCTAACTGATTGGGATCTGGCAGAGGATGACGCCCGCCATGGCGCTCTACAGGTGCCGATAAATCTTTATTCAAATCCAGGTAGTGAGCATTGGGGATGTGGCTTTCTTGATACTGCTGATACCCCTGTTCTGGCTCAGTGAGAGCGAAGCGGCAATCCACAATCACTAGATTTGGGTCATCCAGGTGTTCCCTCAAGAACTGAGCAGAAACGACAAAAGGCGTGTCCATTATTTGTCTAATCTGAACTGTGGCAGTAAAACTACTCCCGTTAGCGTACCAGGAGATCGTAAAATCTCGAACTCTTCACTAGTTCAGACTCAACTCACTGACCTATAAGGGCATATAAGGGTTAACCCATCCCACAACACTCAGGCTCTGGGATTTCCGGTTAGTGGTTAGACGGGTAAAATCATTCCCTCACGAGCCAGTACATCATTGGGAAAAACAGACTGGACTTGTTCTTCCACCTTGTCCAGAAAATCATCATCATAATCTGGGTCAAAGCGAGACATCACAATTCGCTTGACACCTGCTGCCTTGGCCGTTGCAATTCCAGTTTGCCAGAGGTTGTCTTGCCAAAGTAGTGGCGAAGATTCATGTAGATCTGCCCTGGAAAGGCTACGGGGAGCGTCTAAAATCAGCAGATCAGCTTGACGGGCTAAATGGAGGAGATTTTGATCAAGCTTATCGGGATAGCAGGCGCGAACAGTGGCGTAGACTACAGAGCGACCTTGCCAGCTCACTCGATAACCCATTGCCCTATAAGAATAGTGGAGAAAAACTGTTTCAACAGTCACATCGTCCAGTCTGATTTTCTTGCCAGACGTCAGACTGGAGAATTTCAGTTCTGACCGCATCACCTGCATGGGAACCGGGAAATTTGGACCGAGCATCTGGCAGCTCAAGCGATGCTCCATTGATGTCCCATCCGATGCCGGTGGCCCATAAATGTGAAAACAGTTACCTGGAAGCAGAGCAGGGACAAAAAAGGGAAATCCTTGGATGCTGTCCCAATGACAATGAGTAAAGAAAATAGACGCTTCCACCGGCATAGCTTTGAGCAACTGATTGCCTAGTAGGCGCAAACCGGTGCCGCCATCAAAAATTAGGCGTTTGTTGCCTACCCGTATTTCGACACAGGAGGTATTGCCCCCATAGCGGATCGTGTTTTTTCCGGGGGCGGAAATTTGACCTCGAACGCCCCAGAATTGAAGGACAAAATCATCTGTAGAGCCAGTTACCATATCTGCTCTAGCATTAGATGTATGTGGGGGTGGTGCAGCTGGCTCAAAGTCTGGCATCTTTCAATGAGGTTAGCCTGGATTAGTAACACTTCACACCAGCGGATTTCCATAAGATGATTCTTCAACAAGAGAACAGACATCGCGAGTGTGAGTAACTATGGCTTTCTAAAAAAGGGGGCAAGAGTCACCTAATTATAAGAAATTACGTAGGGTTGTCAGTACAAAAACGAACATTGATTTCGCACTTCCCCTACGTTTAATTTTCTAGCACCCTTGGTCTTAGTCAGGAAGTTTTTGTCAAGTCAGTCAATTCTAGCGTCCTAGATAAGACTTACCTGTGAGTTTGGTCACAGACAACTGATGAGGTGGCTTTGCCGATTCACAGTTGTGTGTCTACTCAACGCCTCTCAAGAGCGCTTGCTGCTGATCACTGACTAGGACATCGGTCACGAGTGAATTGCTTCACTTCTGGCTACCAGCTTTGATGCATTTCTCCACTAAAGGCATGACCTGACTGACATCTTGCCAACCCAGAATTTCCGTGACTTTTTTTTCTAGGTTTTTGTATGTCCTAAAAAATTCGGAGATTTCATCCAATCGATGCTGTGCGATGTCTTGAAGAGATTTTACTTGAGCATAGCGCGGGTCTTTGTCGGGAACGCAAAGAATTTTTTCGTCGCGATCGCCTCCATCAATCATCTCGAGCATCCCAATCGGTCGTGCAGTAATAACACACCCCGGAAATGTCGGCTGATCCATCAATACCATACCATCGAGCGGATCGCCATCATCCGCTAGGGTGTTGGGCACAAAACCGTAATCATAGGGGTATTGCACTGAAGAATAAAGCACACGGTCTAGTGCAAAGGCTTGTAAGTCTTTGTCAAACTCGTACTTGTTTTTGCTACCCGCCGGAATTTCAATGAGAACGTTGATCAGACCTGGTTTGGGTTGAGCCGGAATGCGTGATAAATCCATTAGCGAATTTTTAAGCGACACAGCAGATTGGGGGATTCTTTTAAGCAAGCTCTTCTGGCGCAAGAAATTGAGTCTTACGAGTAGCTTTAACCAACCCCCGTGTAGCATTCTACGCGAAGAGAGGTACGATCAGCTTGGGTTTTGTGGGGTTGGAGACGGCTGAGTCTATGAATCTTAGTCAAATCTTCATAACGAAAGCACATCACCCGAAACCCTCAACGCCGATCGCACTCTGATACCCCGGCAGTTCTCGGTGTACTTAAGGTCGGGTGCATGTTAGCTAATGGGTGTCATTTGAAGGTATGCCTTCCCATGCTTGCTATATAAACCATCTCGGTAATCACTTGTCTGGCCTTGGCAGCGAGTAGTTGGTCTGTTGCAGAATATCAACCCGGTGTGAAGAGTAATTGGCGATAACGAACAGGGGTAAAGTGAGGGTTAATAAAGCAATTACCGCTCCCATAAACTCTGCCCACTTACTAGGGTGGGGGTCAGAAGAGTTGGCAGACGGGCCACTGGATTCCATAAATATTTTTTAATTGGAACTCGGTCTAATACAACGACGAAGAAGGGAAAGGATTTTTCTATCCTTACCTTACTTACTCTTATATTTTAGCGATTTGTCCCATTTTGATTGTCATCTAGGAAACAATCTCAAGAAACTCCTGCTTAGGAAAGATAGCCGCTTGTTCGCTTGCTCTTTAAGGATGAGGTGTAATCTTCTCGTTGTGAAAATAGGGAGTAGGAAATCAGAGATTGTCTGGCGTAGTGACGGTTTTCCCGGATCTAAGCCTATTTAAATGCAGAAAACCGCCTCTATCAGTAGGGCGGTGAGATTAAGCAATCGGAGGGTAGTACAAGCTTACGTTACCGCTTTTGTCTGGCGTTGTAACAAGCTTTACAAAAGCTATAGACTGTCATCTATCTTTGGGCATAAGCTCTCATTGGTTCTTTGATAAACCGGATGTACATGTGTTTAAAGCTGGATCTAATGACGCGCGGCATACCAAAATCAATAGGTATCAAGGCATCTGGTAATTTCCAATCCCTGATTTGCAGATCTAGGGGTTGCTGGTGCGGAAAGTGAATGTCTGTAATGTCTGGACACAGTCCTAGCCGCTGACTGGCTGCCACTGTAGGAACAATAGCTGGGTTAACATTGAGGAGTTCTACGATTGAGCGATCTAGGGCAAAGACATCAGAAGACGCTCCCAAAATATTTAACGGTCGTGGTTCGCCACCACTAGGGCCATTTCCTTGGTGACCGATGATACCATCTGCGATCGTTAAGTCAGGAGCAATTGCCCGCGTCGTTTCTACCAACATTTCCCCAAAGCGATTCTCATCCTTACCCGCTTCCATGTGCCACCAGGCTTTCATTTTGCCAGGAACGCAGCCGAATAAATTTTTGACACCTAAGGTTAGTGTCAACTGCGCGTGGGATTTCACCTTCGGCAGGTTAATGACAACATCAGCATCCAAAGCTTCTTTACACAGTCGCAGATGGCTGAAGGTGTTGCTGGCTGTTTCGTAACGAACCCCATGAAATTCAACAATGGGTAAGTTGAGTTCCTCCATCATTGGCAGATAGCCGTTTGCCTTCGCCACACCTTTAGCCGTACCAAAGGCGGGACTATCTCCAAAAAAGGGTTGACCCCCCGCTTCTTGGACTAGTTGAGCGACGCAGTAGACAATCTCAGGGCGAGTAATGCATTCTTTGCCAGGACGCCCAGCGGTGAGAAGATTGGGTTTGAGCAGAACGCGATTGCCTGCTTTCACAAAAGCTCCCATCCCTCCCAAGGGTTCTAGCAAAGTTTCTAAAGAAGTTCGCAATCGCTGTTGATTATAGGAGTCAGCACGAATCAAACTAACAGTCGGCATGATTTTAGGTTGTGATAATTCCCGTATTTCCTAGATTTTGGCTCCATGAGTCAGCGGCGTCACGCGCTGGACATCGGAGAAAACACCATCCCCTTGAATTTCAGGTAGAGGAGGCTTCACTTCCACCTTCACAACTTGAGCCGTACAAATGAATACCGTGCTATCAAATAACTGTAGGGTCAACCAAGGCTGGTTAAGTAAGCCTTGCAGTTGCTGCTGGAAGGCTTGTGGAGTTATTGGGATATCAAAAGATTCTGTTTCACCATTCTGGTAGTGGAAGGTCACTTGTGTGAAAGTGTCAACACTTTGCATCAGTAATCTCACCTCTGTCTAGTGGTATTTTGAAAAAGGGTTTTCTTAACCCCTGATTTTGAATCCCCTAGTATCCAAACAGGCAGGATTCAGAACTCATTAATCAAAGTTAATAGAGAACAATGATACAGAATAAGCTCTAGCGATGATAAAGAAAGTATAGTTTCACAAAAAGAGTTCGCGAATTCCAGCACTGCCGATTTCCACTGCTAGTGCTGCCAACAGGAAACCTAAGAGCTTTGTGATGATCAGTGCGCCTTCAGGACCGAGCAAGGGATCGATGCGGCCGGCCAGACGCACAATCAACCAGCTTACAAACATAGCAGCTACAATACCGACAACTACGCTTAAGTGAGCATTGGGAGATTCAGACATCAACAGCATCACTGTAGTGAGCGTTCCCGGCCCAGCTAATAGAGGCAAGGCTAGGGGGGTAATCGCCACGTCACGACCCTGCTCAACGATTGGCGTATCGAGTTCTCCCTCTAGCATCCGAAAACCAATGATGAGCAAGAGCAGTCCTCCCGCTACTCGCAAAGAGCCTGTGCTGATGTCCAAGTACTTCAAAATCCATTGACCGGCAAAAGCGAATCCCAACAGTACTAATGTCGCTACAAGACTCGCACGATCTACTACATTGTTTCTTTGCTCTGGTTCCATACCTTTAGTCAGAACCAAAACGATCGGGATATTGCCCAAGGCATCTGCTAAGACAAACACAGCAACAAAAGCTTTGACGAGGACAGAGAAATCCACAGCTTAAACTTAGAGGAACTTTACATCCACTGTAACTTGAATAATATTGTTTAATGTTTTCTCTCTAGATACTGCGTTTTCTGCTACATCTTGGTGTTTGTAGTTAAATACTCTTGAATCGACTTGGGAAGTTAACCGATTTTGGCAAAAAATCTTCGATTGTGCAAACGAGCTTATAAGCAGCTACGCTCTGCTTGTGTTGCACAAAGGTTGCCTAGTGCTTGGTGAAAGATTTGAGTCAAGGGTATAAAGCGATATAATCCCCTACAACCCAATCCTCACCTTCGGTTTTGGGATCGGGATAGGGCTTAGTAATCTTTGGAGGTTTTTTGAGGGCTGAATGCTTGCAACTACGACTTTAGGACGCGATCGCTGCCTCTTCCTGATGAAAACTACCCCCTGAAAGTCTAGAGTTCAGCCGCTCACGAGACTCTTGCCTTACCCTACCTTCCATCGCCTCTTGCTGCAATCTAATAAACGCTTTAAAGTCTTCCCAGTCATACTTGGTTGATAAAAGCTGGCGGAGTTGGTTTTCTGCTTCCACAGTGAGATAACCAGTTTTCAGCGCTTGTTGGGCAATTTCACGGATTAGATGCATAACAGATTTCCCTATCTAAAGTTTCAGCTCCGAGAACAGTGATGCCAAAGCAACATTTATAGCAGTACCGACGTAATTACTTAAGATTTGTTTCACGTTTGGAGGATTCTTGTTCAAGTTCGCCGATTTTGTTACAATTATTTACAATGATGATTTCCCTCACTCAATTTAGCTGCTCCTAAATTTCAAGTAAACTTTACATAATCTGTCAAAGATAAGTTATCTCTCCGAGGTAGGATAAAGGAGGGTATTCTGTCAAAACTGAATAAAAACTCAAGTTTTTACAGAATAAAGAAGCCTACACTTTGTTTAAGACAAGGCAGTTATGTCTAAAACTCTAGAAAGAGATTAAATACACCTGAAAGTCGTTATACTTCTATTAACACGAAACTAGCAGCTCTTTAATAAGAACTTTTGTCTTATTTGTAACAATTTGTAAATCTCTCAAGGTTAGTGTAAAACCATTACTCCTGATTCTGAGAAAGTGTATAGCCTTTAACGAAACTGCCTGCTATATTTACCAAAACTTACGCTATAGAAGTTTCTGTCTTGCAGTTACAAATGAAGTCTTATCTTGCCGCCGCAATTCAAATGACCAGTTTGCCTGACCTGGAAAAAAACCTGGTTGAGGCGGAAGAACTTATCGAACTTGCTGTGCGCCGGGGGGCCGAACTCGTAGGCTTACCCGAAAACTTTTCCTTTCTAGGTACAGAGGAAGACAAAATTGCTCAAGGCGCGG
>JBFLZA010000089.1:0-17855 GCA_040756535.1 Cyanobacteriota bacterium | reverse complement strand
AGCGTCCTCAAAATCATGACATTGTTGCGCTGCTTTACTAATTCCAGTGCATCTGACTCGGCAAAATCCACATAAGCCTCATCAACCACCAATACACCCGGCAACTGCGATGCGAGTTTATCTAACACTTCTACTGGTACAACAGTTCCAGAGGGGCTATTGGGAGAGGCAACAAACGTCACTGCACCTTGAGCCTCAATGAGCTGCTCAATGGGAAGACTATAGTCTTCAGGATAGGGAACTTCTACAATGTCTGCATCTTGGATTTGGGCGAGGGTGCGGTATAAGACATAAGTCGGCATTGGATAGACGACTCTTCGCCCAGGCTCAGTGCAGGCACGGATAATCATAGTGAGGAGATCATCACTACCATTGCCGACTAAAATCCAATCAGCAGGCACTCCTAAAACTTCACTGGCAGCTTGACGAAAAGCACCAGCCATCGGATCGGGATAGCGGCGCAATAGTTCGCCCTCTAGTTCCCGTAGAACCTGCAACGCCGCCGATGATGGGGGATAGGGATTTTCATTAGTATTCAGCTTAATCACTTTAGTTCCTGGCGGCGGCTGCTCACCAGGCACATAACCGGACATGGCGTCGATACTTGGGCGAAAGTAAGTCATAAAACAACAAGCTGACTCAGTAGTGGTTACACCTTGGTAGGCAGAATTTCTATTATCTGAATTATTGATGCTAACTGCACACTAGTGCAGTGAGGTAGAAATAACCTATCAGTTGTCAGCGGGGGAGCTGGGGAGTGGGGGAGATTTTTTACTGGTGGGTTATTTCCACCAGTCGGCAGTGAGGTTTTTGACTTCTATAGAAGGAAGCGTGCTGACAAGCTTTAGATTCTGTTGCTCCGTCTAATTACTGTTGTATGGGCCATCCTTCTTTGAGATAATTTTCTAAATCAGCCGTGCGTTGTCTCGTTACACGTTCCAAGCACATTGAGTAGACAGTAGGAGCGATGGAGCCGCCAGCGAAGCGACCTTTTTCGTAGGCACAAGTTGCATCTTTAAATTTAATCCAAGCGGACTGTGCTTTATCGAAGGTTGCTCGTTCCTGCTGATTTAATCCGGTTACTAATCGTTTATAAGTCTGATTTAATTGGCGATCAGCAGCCTGAGATTCTTGTTGAGTACAGGCATTAATCTGCTGCTGAGTAGTGGCATTATTGCAGGGATCACGTTGAGCGATCGCATCTCCTGTACTATTAAGTTGCGACTGCTCTGCGGAGTTGGGTGAAGACTGAGTGGCAATTGGCTCTTCTTTGTTGGATGCAGAGGCAACCAACTGATGGGATGAAGCTGGAGTGGAGTTTTTAACCGTAGGAGATAGTTCTGGGTTAGTTGTCGTGGTTTGAGTACTGCATCCAACTGCAAACAGTAGGCAAAGCGTCGCCTCAAGCAAGTATCGATAGTTCACTGGTTTTACTGATTTTAGATTTTAGATGCAAGGATTTTAGATTGGTTAGAGTAAATTCTGTTAAGGGATTTGCAAAAAATAAGTTACCCCATCTTGTGGAGCAGGCGACACGAGCAGCTACTAGTCAGGGGCGGGCAGGATGCCCACCCCACTCATAGGTAGTTAGATATTTTTTTATTTGGAAGTCCCTAAGTGTTCCGCCCATGTAGTTTCACATCGAATATTGTTTCTACTGGTAGGGTGAGCCAATTGGACTCACCCGATTACTGTACAGGAATACGGATTAAATAACGTTCAGAATCCAGAATCTCTGCATGGGCATGGCACTGCCATGCCCCTACGGAAAAATTGGAGATTAATCCCTGATTCTAGAGTCCTAGTTTCTCCAAAACGGGTTGTGTGGAGACAATATGCCGCTCTAAACCTAACTGTTTAGGAGTAATTCCCAGTGCTAGAGCAACCAACTGAGGTAAGTGCAACACGGGTAAACCGAGCTTTTGCCCCATCACCTTCTCGACTTCCGGTTGACGGGAATCAAGGTTTAAGTGGCATAGGGGGCAAGGCGTGACCAAGCAATCGGCACCTGCTGCGATCGCTTCTTGAATGTGCTTCCCTGCCATATTAAAGGATTGCTCTGTGGCATAGCTAGAAAGCGGCCAACCACAACACTGTGTTCGACCCCGGTAATAGATGGGTGTTGCTCCGACTGTCCGAAACACATTTTCCATCGATTCAGGTTTAAAGGGGTCGTCATAAGGAATCGTGGTTTGCGCCCTCAACAAATAGCAGCCATAGAAGGCGGCGCATTTTAGTCCACTCAGCTTACGAGTAACCCGCTGTTGTAGTTCTTCAAGTCCGTAATCTGTAACTAACGCCCAGAGTAAATGCTTGACTTCAGTACTGCCTTTGTAGGGAGAACAGCCCTCTTTTTTTAGCAGTCCATTCACCTGCTCCATATAGGCGGGATCGGTTTGTTGCAATTCCTTCAACCGCTCATCCACATGACCTATTACACCCTGACAGGTGCTGCAATGGGTCAACAGTGGCAAATTCAGTTCCTCGGCTAGGGCAATGTTGCGGGCATTAACAGTGTCTTCTAGGAGTTGGGAATCTTCTTTATAGGTGCCAGAACCACAACAGGCCGCTTTTTTTAGTTCAATGAGTTCAATTCCTAGTGCTTGGGTAAGTGCGGCGGTAGACAGGTAAAGCTCCCGGCAGGCTCCTTGAGCGACACAGCCAGGAAAGTATGCATATTTGAGAGTCTGAGATGGCATAGCAATCGATAAGATCAGCTCTGTTGAGCATGAGATGATACTTCTATCTTCGCTAATTTAGAGTTGCGATCGCTCGATCACTGATAAAGGCAGTCAGCCTACGTTCTTTGCTAATCGCTAGACGAAGCGAACAAATTTTATCCCAGAATTGCGGAGAAGAGCCAATACACCCAGAATGATAGGTGGAGAATAACTATTAGCCAAAATACTAACTGGTCTTGTTTGCAACGCAAAGCGGATTTAGTAGCCAAGTTGGGGTGTTGTGACATCCTCCTACACTTCCCTATCGGGTATATGAAGGGCAAGGGGCGATTGAGATGAAAGCGATCGTTGATAGGGACAGCTTAAAGAAAGCTAAAGAAAACATGGCTTACCCTTTTTCACTGGTTAACTTAAATATCAAGCATAGAAACTCAGAATTGAGGGCGGGTTTAACTCAGCTTCTAAGGGAGAAGCAAGGGGCAAAATTAGACCCGCCCCTTTACATAGAACCACAACCTCTATGGCAAGCTTTGTTGGATGATTTGAAGCAAAATATACCAAAGCCAGTAATAGCGGCTAAATTCCACACAGGCTTAGCTAACACTATGGGGGCAATGGTTAATCACTTATGTTATCAGCATGAAATTAATCAGGTGGTACTAACGGGAAGTGTATTTCAAAACCGCCTTTTGCTTGAACTCGTTAGCGAACGGTTAGAAGCAATGAAAATAACTGTACTCACCCATAGATTGGTGCTGCCGAATGATGGAGGTTTATCACTAGGGCAAGCGGTGATTGCTGCTGCTCAATTAATTGAGCGTTAGTCAAGAGACGGAGAAGTACGTTTAAGCTTAGAAAGCTATAAACCATTACCGGATGAGGTTAAACATTTATTAATGCTGGCAGCCGAAAACTGAGACAATCCTGAAAAATTTGAAATTTATATTAACTAGCTATTAGCAAAATCTGAAATTTATGTGAACAGCTAGGAAGACCCAAAGACCAACCTATCAAGCTGATGGAAGTGTGCGGGGGCCATACGCATTCAATATTTAAATATGGTCTTGAAGAAATTTTGCCCGACAGCATTGAATTAATTCACGGCCCTGGCTGTCCGGTGTGTGTCATGCCCAGCGGGAGATTGGATGATGCGATCGCAATTGCCCAGTATCCCCATGTTATTTTCACCACTTTCGGTGATGCCATCTGGGTTCCCGGTTCCCAAACCAGCCTTCTGCAAGCCAAGGCCCAAGGTGCAGATATCCGCATAGTCTATTTTCCCCTAGATCCTCTTCAGATCGCACGGGAAAACCCTGAAAAAGAAGTCGTTTTCTTCGGAATCGGCTTTGAAACCACTTCCCTCAGTACTGCCCTCACCCTCCTGCAAGCCCAAACTGAAAAACTTCAAAACTTCAGTGTGTTTTGCAACCATGTTCTCGTCATCCCTGCCCTCAAAGCACTGCTGGATAATCCCGATTTGCAACTTGATGGATTTATCTGGCCCGGTCATGTCAGCATGATGATCGGCACCGAACCTTATAAATTTATTGCCGAACAGTACCGCAAGCCTTTAGTTGTATCGGGATTTGAACCCTTGGATATCCTGCAATCGATTGGGATGATCTTGCAGCAGATGGTGGAAGACCGCACTGAAGTAGAAAATCAGTACAGCCGACTGGTGCAACCCCAGGGGAACCGAGTTGCATTAGATGCTATCTAAAGGTAGGGCATACCAGAATCAAGAGGAGCGTAACTCACCAAATTATTAAAAAATGGTGCGTTAGGGCACACTCCATACACCTTCCTAAAGCTGTGTGCATATAATTAAGACAGGAAAATAGGTGGTAAGCTGCCCATGATTTAATTAGCCTAATTAAAGCCAGCAAAACCAAGCCTGTCTTTGCCTTTCGGATTCTTATTTATGCAAGTTAAGGCACAGCGGCTTAAAGATCGGTCAATTCATTAATTTTTCTTATCTCAATCCGCGCAGTCATACATGCTTCTCGATCAAAAACAAACCAATCGCAACTCACCCCTGATCAATGAACAAATTCGCTTCCCTCAGGTGCGCGTCATCGATACAGATGGTGCACAACTGGGGATTATGACTCCAAGGGATGCTTTGCGAATAGCACAGGACAAAGAGTTGGATCTCGTGTTGGTTGGTGACAACAAAGAACTGCCAGTTTGCCGAGTAATGGACTATAACAAGTGGCAGTATCAGCAGTCTAAAAAGACCGGCAAGGCTCGCCCCACGGTAGTCAAAGAAGTCAAGATGGGCTACAACATCGCAGAACATGACTATCAGGTGCGCGTTAATCAGGCTGATCGCTTTCTCAAGAGTGGCGATAAAGTCAAAACAACGATTACGCTCAGAGGACGGGAAGTTCAACACAGCGACTTAGCTGAAAGTCGTCTCAGGCGAATGTCTGAAGATTTGCAGGAAGTCGCAGACGTTGAGCAATATCCCAAAAAAGAAGGAAGCAGAATGACAATGCTGCTTTCTCCTAAAAACTCGAAGAAAAAGCGCTAACGCAAAAGCCCTTGTTTAACCCCTTTTTTCTGTCAAAAGCAGGAAAATTGTGCTAAAAGCAAGGGCTTTATTGTGCTTTATTTTGAAGGTGTACTTTCACGCACGAATTTGGAATTACTCAAAATATAGTTGCGATCGCAGCCGAACGCGCCAGGTGAATCCCCATATTCAAATCTTTCAAGTTTCTGGGGTAACGGGAGCGGGTTTAGGCAGTTGGTATGCATTGTTGCCTTCTCAGTTTCATAAGTTGCAGCCATCACCGGCTGGAAGCTTATTATGAGGTGATGTAGTCCCGTACTGAAGTTGTAGAGTGGACAATGCCCACCCTACGCTTTTTTAACTTAGGTTGCACGAGGTAAAGCCTCTGATTAGACATTTCTAGTTTCTAGCTAGAAACTAGAAGCCGCAAAGATTTCAGATGTTATGGGTAAAGCATAGCTTCTTCAAGAGACGCGACCATTGACGTAGTAATCTCTTGTCCCCTTAGCCGTGCGTGCTTCCCCAAGCCGGTTCAATGCATGAATATAGGCTGCCGTTCGCAGAGAAACTCCGAATTCCTGAGAAATTGACCAGATATCTTGGGTTTCTTCCATCATTTTCTGTTTCAGGCGTTGATTTACTTCATCGAGTGTCCAGTACAGTCCACTCCGGTTTTGCACCCATTCAAAGTAGCTAACCGTAACGCCGCCAGCATTGACTAAAATATCGGGGAACACGTAGATTCCTTTCTCTTCTAAAACCTGATCCGCCGCTGAAGTCGTGGGACCATTCGCCGCTTCAAAGATAAATTTAGCTTTGATGTTATGGACATTTCCTTCATGAATTTGATTCTCCAATGCGGATGGAATGAGAACGTCTACATCTAAAGCCAAAAGTTCTTCATTACTCAGCAATTCATGGTCTTCAAGGTTACAAACGCTACTGTTACAATAGACGGTTTTGATTCCCTTGCCTGATGCCTTATGTTGGCGGATACTCGGAATATCTAACCCTTGTTTGGAATAAATTCCGCCTTGAGAATCACTGACGGCAACGACTTTGTACCCAGCTTTATACAAAAGTTCCGCTAACACGCCACCCGCGTTACCAAATCCTTGAATAGCAACCGTTGTTTCCTGCGGAACTTTTTCAAATTTTGGCAGCATAGATTCAATCACAAAGAAAGCACCCGTTGCGGTAGCGCCATCGCGACCTAAACTTCCTCCCATCGTCAGGGGTTTACCTGTAACAACAGCAGGGGTGATTTGACGCCGAATGATGCTGTATTGATCCATCATCCAGCCCATAATCATCGCATTCGTGTAAACATCAGGTGCGGGAATATCGACATCAGGCCCGATAAAATCTGCGATCGCATCGATGTAACCCCGCGTCAATCGTTCTAATTCAAACTTCGATAGTGCTTTCGGATCGACTGTAATTCCACCTTTCCCTCCGCCAAAGGGAAGATTTAGAACCGCACACTTAAACGTCATCCAAAACGCTAATGATTGAACTTCATCTAGGGAAACATCCGGATGGTATCGTACTCCGCCTTTAGCTGGCCCTCTCGTGTCATCATATCGTACCCGGTATCCCTGGAAAACCTTTAAAGACCCATCATCCATCCGCACGGGAATTGAAACACTTAAACTCGATTTAGGGTACTTTAAAGATTCAGTGACATCTTCAGACAGAGATATATATTTCAGCGCTTTTTCCAAGCGTTTACTGGCATCAGCAAATAATGAAGACATCCGATTGCTTCTCCTGCTAGATAATTTGGCTGGAACGACACTGTCCGTTTTAAACAGAATGATTGCACTGCAAAACCTCTCGCCTGAGTCGCTATCAAAAAATAACGGAATCGACTTTCCTCAAAAAAGTACTAAGACAGAGTATGGGACTACCCTGAAGCATTCAGTTATTTTTAGATGGTACTTAAGCCAAAGTGTTTAAAGCGCAAGCATTTATTGAGCACCGATGACATCAACGTCTCTTCCCAATAGAAGAGGTTTAACGAAGAGACACAGCGCTAGTTGGATGGTGCGAGTTGTTCCTAGGACACGAAGCTTGTAAAAACGCAATACGTTGCGTTTGAGTTAAATCGTGTTGTCTGTTTGTTCTCTCCCTCAGTAAGGAGAACGGACTTTCAGGCAACAACAGTGCTTACTTCTTATTATTTCTAAAGAAGTTCTAAAAAGCATCCAAACAGTATATTTTGTTACATTTTTAAATAAGGGCTTGTGCTAGCTCTTACAAAACAGAGGGACAGGTGATCAATTGAATAAGCGATCGCCTTATCCGCGATTCAGTCTATAGGACCCTCATAATCCTTGCAGAGTAAACGTTCCATCAAATAGTTGCGATTTGTAAAGAAAACACATAATCGTGAAATTAACATTAAACTAGAGTCGTAGATCTGTATCTCTTAACCGACTGCCCTCCAACCGGATTAAGAGCAGCACATCAGGGTATTAACAAGCTAACTTGGAGAGTAACCTGATCCGTTTTATTGCAGGCGCGAGGCAACCATGATAGAGATTCTAGCCGCACTCTCGGCATCCGCCTCAGCAGGCATGAGAATTGCCCTGCCCCTCCTTATCATTGGTCTATTACAGAGTGGTATCTTCTGGTCTAACGTTCCTTTACTGTCTCGCATTCCTCCCTCAATTTTGGTCGGTATTTTAACCAGTTGGGCTTTGTTTGAGCTATTGGCTTCTAAAAAGCTGTTAGGGCAACGTGTGTTGCAAATGGTTCAGCTTGTGTTGAGTCCTGTTGTCGGAGCCATCATGGGCATTGCTGTGGCGCGGTTGGCTGAAACCCCAACAGCATTAGTCTGGATTGTGGGTATTGTTGGCGGCTTGATGGCATTTGTCCTTCAGTTGGTTCAAGTCGGCTGGTTTTATCGGTTGCGGGGCTTGCCAATTTGGGCGGTTTTCATTCAGGATGTTTTGTGCATTGCATTGGTGATTTTTGCCTTTGATTCGCCTCAGTCTGGAGGATTGATTGCTTTACTGTTACTGTTTTTGGCGATTCGGAGCTCGAACCAATGGCATAAATGGTATATAAAAGGGCGTCGTCAAAGGAGGCAGAATCTTCCTCGCTATGAGCAGCCTGATTGAAGAGGTTGGAACTGATTGTGCAAGACGGAACCATTGAATTCTTGGGGCATCGGGTTAGGTTGATTGATTTGAGCCGACCCCTAAAACCAACGAAGAGTGAGCCTACTCCTCCTCGGATCAACCGCATCTCCCATGAAGAAACGGCTCAAATGTGGGAAATGTTGTTTGATATTCCACCAACAGCGCTGCCATTGGGATTGGGGTTTGCAGGAGAGATTATTGAAGCTTCAACTCACGCGAGTACTCATCTGGATGCACCTTGGCACTATGCACCCACATCAGAGGGAGAAGCAGCTTGGACAATTGATGAAATCCCGCTGCAGTGGTTTGTGGGCAAAGCTGTTGTTTTAGATGTATCCGATTTGCCTACAGGTTATCTGGTGACGGAAAAGGATATTGAAGAACGATTGCATACCCTTGGTCATGTGATTTCAGCAGGTGAAATTGTTCTGTTTCGTACTGGTGCTGATGCGGTTTGGGATTCTGAAGAGTTCTTTAGCTATGGCTGTGGCCTGGGAGAAGATGCCGTACTTTACCTAGTTGATAAAGGTGTACGAGTGATAGGCACCGATGCTTGGAGTTTAGATCGACCTTACCCCATGATTGGTAACGAGTGGAAGACACAGGAAGACCCGAAACGGTTATGGCCGGCCCATTTTGCTGGCATTAAAAGACGGTATAGCCAAATTGAGAAATTGACGAATTTAGACGCATTACCACCTTTGGGAAGTACTATTTTATGCTTTCCCATTAAGGTTGAGGGGGGTAGTGGAGCATGGTCTCGTGTTATTGGTCTGATTCCAGAAACGATCGATGAAACCTGACTCCTGACTCCTGATATCAAATCCGCTTCTATAACCCCCCTTTCAATGAAAGGGATTGTTCTCCCCCAGCTTCCCCAGCTCCCCCAGCTTTCTTAAAAAGGGGGTAGTCAACCCGGATTTAGTATGATCCCTGCACACTGACCCCTGACCCCTGACTCCTGACCTCTTCCCTGACCCATCCTCCGAACGCTCGACCCTGACCCTGCACACTGAGCCTAATAATAGATAGCAGCCCATTCATTGACCTCAGTGTGCAGGCTACGACCATCGCGTTTGACTCTAGGCGATCGCATTGCCCCTAAGCCAATCCCTAGCCTGTGTTGAGACAGTACTTACGCAATCTGGCGTAGCCAAAAAACTGCAACCTAACAAATCGCTTTATTCCCAAAGTTGGATTCATGCCATCCTTCAAGAGCAAAGACCACAAAGTTTTTTAGTATTAAAATAGCCTGTCAATTTTTCACAATCGTTTTTTATCCTCACTCAAATACTTTTTACAATCATGTCTCTCAACCCTCAACAAGAAAAAATCCTTACGGCTTTTGTGACCGCCCTTGAAAAGCAAGATGAATCTTTGCCACTGGGACTACAAAAGCAGCTCAATGCCATCGGTCAGAACTTGGAAGCTCGGATTGTGGAACTACCTACCATTGCAGCCAGCCTACCGAGTTTAAATCAGGCTTACCAGGTAGCTCTATCTGATACACAAACGGACAAAGGCGAGCAAGGCGCAACATTCGTTTCTACGAATCAGGATCGCAACGCCAAACTTCGCGAACACGCTGCCCAAATTCTCACAGATTCAGACCCGGTTCAAGCCGCTCAGCGAAAGCAATATCGAGGGTTAGGGCAAATTGCCACCAACCCACTCAAGCGCTTCTTTGGCAGGGGTTAGGAAAGAAACAACAGAAGGAATCAGGTTAATCCCAATTTCCAGCCGTGCCAGTCTGGACTCCGCCCCTTAACCTCACCCCTGGTACTGTGACCGAGCGAGGACTATTTCCGGAAATAGTTCTCGCCGATGGATGGTTTTAGCGCTGTTTTCCCAAGGCAATAGCCATTGAACCAACAACTACAAAAATTGCTCCAAAAACTCCCAACACCGTTAAGTGTTCGGGGGCAAGCAGAGTGGGCGTAACCCGTGAGGCGATCCATACAGAAGCTAACGTAACGAGGGGCGTCAACGCGAGTACCGCACTGACTCGCGAAGCCTCCCAGTGTTCTAAAGCTTCAGCAAAGGCACCGTAAGCTATCAGTGTATTTAAGCCGCAAAATAGCAGCATACCCAGGTGTAGAAAACTTAGGGTAAAGAGGCGTTGCGGTGTGATCAAGGGACTGAATAAGAGAGTACAGCCTCCATAAATCACCAGCATAATGCTGGAAGACGGTAACTTTTGTAAAAGCTGCTTTTGCACTAAAGCATAAATCGCCCATGCGATCGAAGCAATAACGAGGATACCATTTCCGAGTAGATACGTTACCTGTGCGGTGAGTACCGTCTTAAGTCCCTCATGAAAAAACAGGGCAAACCCTAGTATTAATACACCTACACCACTCCATTGATAAAGGGTGTAGCGTTCTTTGAAAACCACCAAGGCTCCCAAACCCATGAGTACAGGTGCTAGCTGAATCAACACTTGGGCGTTAGTGGGTGAGGTTTGTGCTAAGCCTTGGAGGTAAAGCAGGTAATTTATCCCTAAAAATATAGTAGCGATCGCAAGCATTCCTAAGGAAGCCGATCGCAATTGTTGCCAACTCGGAAGTTGTCGGCGTGCGGCTAAGTAAAGCGCAAGTAGCCCAAACGCTATTAGGAAGCGAAACCAGGTGACGGTGTAGACATCGAGTACCTCAAGCGTCACAGCTAAGGCGATGGGTAGAATGCCCCACAAAAAAATCGTTACCAGCGATAGCGCTAACCCCAAGCGCCAGCGTCCAGAGGTTTGATGCAGTTTCATTGGTTGTGTTATGTCAGTTTTCCCAAGCGAATGCCCAAGACAACTGACAATAATTTGCACTACAGTTCAAGTTAATCTTGAAGCAATTCCAATAGCTGGGCTTCACTCAATAGGGGGATGCCCAAAGATTGTGCTTTTTCTAGTTTGGAACCTGCCTCTTCTCCAACCACTAAATAATCGGTTTTGGCACTCACTGAACCCGTCACTTTACCCCCAGCTTGTTCAATCAACGCCTTGGCTTCATCTCGCTTCAGGGTGGGTAAGGTACCTGTGATCACAAAACTTTTACCCGCTAATGATTGACTTTTGGGTTGACTTGTGATATTTGATTTTGTAGCTAACTGCAATCCGGCTGTTCGCAGTCGGTCAATTAAGGCTTGGTTGGCTGGGACTTGAAACCAGGAATAAACAGATTGAGCAATTTCTGGCCCAATCCCGTAGACGCCTTCAATTTGTGCGGCAGATGCACTTGCTAACTGTTCTACGGTAGGAAACTGTTGAGTTAGCGTTTGAGCATTCACGCTACCAACATGACGAATTCCTAACCCGTACAGGACGCGTGGCCAGGGTTGGGTTTTGGAATGTGCGATCGCATTTACCAATTTCTCGGCTGACTTCTTCCCCATCCGTTCTAGGGATGCAAACTGCTCAACGGTAAGATCGTAAAGGTCAGCAACCGAATGCACAACACCTTGGTCAACGAGTTGCTGTACCAGCTTTTCCCCCATACCATTAATATCTAGCGCATCACGATTAGCCCAGTGTGCCAATGCTCCTTTTAAAATGGCTTGACAAGAGGCATTGATACAGCGAGTTACTGCCTCACCTGGGGGACGTACCACCGGCTGTCCGCATACGGGGCAATGGGTTGGCATTTGGAAAGGTTGAGTATTCGGGGGGCGAAGTTCAGTGAGTACCCGCACCACTTCCGGGATAATCTCACCGGCTTTGCGAATAATTACTGTATCACCAATGCGGATATCGAGTTGGGCGATGCGATCGCTATTATGCAAAGTTGCGCGTTGTACTGTTGTCCCCGCTAGTTGCACGGGTTGCATTTCTGCCAAGGGGGTGAGTGCCCCTGTGCGTCCGACATTAACACTGATATTCTTCACTACAGTCGGTGCTTCTTCAGCAGGATACTTGAGTGCGATCGCCCAACGAGGAAACTTTTGGGTAAAGCCTAATTGTTCCTGAAGTGCAAACGAATTCAGCTTTACGACTACCCCATCCGTCATGTAGGGCAAATTGCGCCGTTGGGTATCCCAGTCATTGTAATAATCCCGGACATCCTCTAATGAGGCGCAAATTTTGCGATTGGGATTCACCCGAAAGCCTAGTGTTTGCATCATTTCCAATGCCTCCCACTGAGTACGGGCGACTTGGGCATCCTCTTTCCCCGGAATATGTAAGGTATAGGCAAAGAAATCTAACCGCCGACTTGCAACAATTTTAGGGTCTAATTGCCGCAACGTTCCTGCTGCTGCGTTGCGAGGATTGGCAAACAATTGCTCACCTGCTGCCTCGCGTTCCTGATTAATTTGTTCAAACACGTCTAGGGGTAAAAACGCCTCTCCCCGCACTTCTACTACTGCTGGCGGATTTTCTCCATTGAGGCGTAAGGGAATAGAGCGAATGGTGCGAACATTCTGCGTAATATCTTCACCTGTAACACCATCGCCTCGCGTTGCTCCTCGCACCAAAACGCCATCTTCATAAGTTAGCGCCAAAGCGTTGCCATCAATTTTCAGTTCACAGACATATTCAAAACCCCCAACTTTTCCCTGTTCTCCCCCCTTCGCAAGGGGGGTTGAGGGGGTAAGAGAGGGTGCGTAGCGCTGCCAACGTTCCTGCCACTTAGTAAATTCCTCAATATTGAAAGCATTTTCCAAGCTGTACAGGGGGATATTGTGCCGCACTGAGGAAAATTGAGAGGCCGGTCTTTCTCCCACTCGCTGGGTTGGACTTTCAGCTGTTATCAACTCAGGATGCTGCGTCTCTAAATCTTGCAGTTCCCGATACAGCTTATCGTAGACGGCATCCTCCATGATGGGATTGTCGAGGACGTAGTAGGCATAGCTAGCTTGTTGCAGCAGTTGCCGCAATTCTTGAACTCGCTGTTCTATTTCAGGCGTTACTTGTGCCACAGCGTCTATCATCCTCAACGCGCATTAGACTCTAGTTTAGCGAGAAGGGAAGTTTTTCAAATCCTCAGTGCGGACAGAATGGATGATCGAGCGAGCGATCGCTCACCTAAGCTACCTGGCAAAGGTTTCATAGTCGAGCTTTAAATACTCACTTTTTCCTGGAAACGTTTTTCCTAAGTTGAGTAATGAACAGGATTCTGGTGTCAAATCGGCATGGAATACTCCTCTAGGAATAACCAAGATGGGGATGTTTTTTACATCTAAGTTTGAAGGGGCAGAGATTTCGATAATACGAGTCAAATCGGCTTGCTTCAACTCTTGGTAGGTTCTGTTTCCCGTAGCTCGTAGGTCGGCAAGGGTAATTGGTTTGTTTTCAGACTTTAATCTAATTATGTCCTCGTAAACACTATCGAGACTGATTTCAGGAATTTCGATCACTTCAAGCCGAATCGAACCTTGCAGCACCGCTAACCAGTCTTCCTGATACCCATGCCAATCAAAAGGAGCGTTTTCGTTGCCTCTAACTTCCACCCAATTTTGGATATTTCCAGGATTTTCGTTGGGAAATATATCGATTAATAATCCATCGGATTGAACCTTGAAATTTGTACCTAATCTTAAGGGCGTAGTCACAAAAGCTTTTGGGGCTATCCCGGATTGAGGTTTGGCAAATTGTTGAATATCGAGCAATTTTTGCGCTTCAACTTTTTGGTCGATTCTCTGATTAACTACAGACAAAACTTGATCTGGCACAGCCGGATGCTCGGCCATACCAAAGGGAAACCCATTGGAAACTTGGCTCATACTTATAACCCTGGATTTTGAATGAATTAATATTTAGAGTCTCTGTTTCGGGAATCGTTTCGGTGAAGCTCTTAATTTTTTCTTGATGACTCTTTAAATCTATTATAAAGCTTTCTAATGATAGAGGCTGGAAAATTAATGTCTGTAAAAAATAATACGAAATATTACACAGTATAGAAATTGATATAGCCGTTTTCAAGTGTAGTGGAGGGTAAGAGAGTAGGGTGGGTAAGGCCAACCTTATAGTTAATTATGCTCATCTATTTGGCAAAGTACTTTTGAGAGTACCAGTCAATTTGTTCCGAAATCGGCGATCGCACCAGCGTAGATAGATTAAAGTCGGCAAAAACTAGCACCATCGTATGGCTAATCTTGGCTTGGGCGATTCTCCCAAAGAGATACTGCGCGAACACTATGAAATTCAACAGCGCCTCGGCAAGAAAGCTGGACGGCAAACCCTGCTGGCGCGTGACATAAAAACTCAAGAATTGGTAGTCATCAAACTGCTAACCTTTAGCAGTGACTTTAACTGGGATGACTTGAAGCTATTTGAGCGCGAGGCCCAAACCCTCCAATCTCTCTCTCATCCGGCCCTCCCCCGCTATCTAGATTCCTTTGAACTCGATACACCCAACGGCAAAGGATTCGCTCTGGTGCAGAGTTACATTGAAGCGCCGTCCCTAGAGGAACATCTTAAAGCCGGACGAGCTTTTAGTAAGGGCGAGGTTAAGCAGTTAGCCAAGGCTCTCTTAGAAATTCTGACTTATCTGCATGGGCAAAAGCCGCCCCTGATCCATCGGGACATCAAGCCCAGTAATATTCTCTTAACGAATCGCTCTGGTAATAGTGTTGGCCAAGTTTATCTAGTCGATTTTGGTTCGGTTCAAACCCTAGCCACTCAAGAAGGTAGAATCGTAACTGTAGTGGGAACTTATGGCTATATGCCCCCGGAACAATTTGGGGGACGGGCGGTGCCTGCATCCGATCTCTACAGCTTGGGCGCAACATTAATCGCCTTAGCTACAAAGGCGCATCCTGCCGACTTACCACAAAAAGATATGCGGATTGAATTTGAGCAAGCGGCTAATCTGAGTCCTGCTTTTGCTGATTGGCTCAATCAGATGATAGAACCGAGTTTAGATCGTCGCTTCGCTTCTGCCGAATTAGCTTTGCTAGCTTTAGAAGAGACATCAAGATATAGCCATCCGCTTTCGTGGAATCAGAAAAGTTCAGTCACAACGGTTGAGTTGCTAGAAAACGCACTCTGGCGCAGTACGGGAATGGCAATTCTAGCCGGCGTAATTTACGGCGCAATTTATGGCACAACGATTTTTCCAGGGATTGGCACATACGTGGGTTTATTCTTTGGTGGATTGTTGAGCATTCCGTTGGGATTATTTAACGGATTTTTGGTTGCAATTGTCACCCGTCTGCGCTTCTTCCCCCTCAAAAATCCCCGACGGCATCGGCAAGTGGTTGGCGCGATCGGCACCTTAGTTGGCACAGTTCAGGACTTACGCAGGCACACTAGATATAGTGGTAGAGCAGCTAAAGCTCCCTAAGAAAGAAGACAAACAATTGTGCTAATCTCAAGTCGAAGTAGAGATTGAACATCAGGTGTCATTTACGAAGTTAGACTACTGTCAGTACTTGCTCAGTTCTCAGACGAATTACACTCTGACAAATTTGGCTGAGCATCTGGAAGTTTTTAGTCACGATACAATCAATCGCTATCTCAGAGGAGAAAAATTAACTCCTCGCTTACTGTGGGATAACGTCGAACATCTTATCCAACTGGATGAAGATGGCTCGATCATTTTTGATGATACTGTTATTGATAAAAACTTCTCGAATTGTATTGAACTTGTCCGCCGACAGTACAGTGGTGCAGAGCATCGTGTGATTCGTGGCATTGGGCTAATTAGTTGTGTGTATGTCAATGTGAAGACCGGGCAATTCTGGGTAATTGGCTACCGAATTTATGACCCAGATGGGGATGGAAGAACTAAGCTAGACCATGTGGCAGATATGTTACGCAATTTAGTGTACAGCAAGCAATTGCCCTTTGCTAGAGTCCTAATGGACAGTTGGTATGCCGCTCAAAAGCTGATGGCTTTAATCGAACAATTGGGCAAGATTTATTACTGTCCTTTGAAACGAAATCGCTTGGTAGATGATAGTGGGGGAACAGAAAAATATCAGCAGATTGAGCAACTAAGTTGGTCAAGGGGAGAACAACAGCAAGGGAAGCTAATTAAAATTAAACACTTTCCCAGTGATAAAAAGGTGAAGCTGTTCCGGGTTACTGTCTCTACCGACAGAACGGACTATATAGTCACTAATGACTTATCTCAAAACTCAACGGATGAAGTTCAAGAAGCGAACGCTGTGCGTTGGAAAGTCGAGGAGTTTCATCGAGGAGTTAAGCAACTAACTGGGCTTGAAGCTTGTCAATGTCGTAAAGCTAGAATTCAACGTAATCACATCGCTTGTGCGATTTTGGCTTGGACTCACTTGAAAAGACTAGCTGCACTCACGGCTCAAACCATTTACCAACTCAAATACCAATGGCTTTCTGAGTACTTGATTGAGGAACTCAAACATCCGTCTATTCGTATGCAGCTTATTTGAGCCTACCCTATATCTAGTGTCTTTGCGTAAGTCCTGAGTTGCTGGCTTAATCGGCTTTATTGCGTCTACCCACTACTTTACTCATTCCCTCCAACACAAGACTGTTGCTTTTGCGATCTCTGTCATGCCAGCCCTGATTGCAGGGTTATCAATGGGATTAATCAGCCAAAAAATTGCCCGATGGTACGAAAGGGAGAACCGATTGAGAGGCCAAGCGATCGCCCTCCCCAGGCAGCAAAAACGTTTAGAAGGCAGAAGAGGGAAGGCATAAGGCATGAACCCACCTTGAAAAAACGTGGAATTGAATCAGGATGTTTGCTTGTTTAGGCAATCATTGCCTCTTCTTACAACCTTTTTTCTTTTTGGCGTGGCTTTCAACCCACGACTTGCATTCCTTCTTCCCTTCCTTTTGCCTTTTGCCTCCTGCCCTCTGCCTTTTTTTTGTAAGCGCACATTAAGAAAAAAATGGGAAATCGGATAATCGGTGAGTACTACGAAGTACAGCGACAACTAGGAAAACAAACTGGACGACAAACACTACTAACCCGCGACTTGCGAACACAAGACTTAGTCGTGATCAAACTACTGTCTCTTGGCAGTGACTTTGAATGGCAGCACCTAAAGCTATTTGAGCGAGAAGCCGAAACCTTAAAAGCGCTTTCCCATCCGGCAATTCCCCGCTACCTCAACTACCTGGAGCTAGATTCACCCAATAATAAGGAATTTGCTTTAGTACAAAGCTATGTAGAGGGGAAAACTCTAGAGCAACATCTCAAAGCAGAGAACTGCGATTGTCAGGCAACCAGCGGATAGCGATGTGGTTTTAACCAAAACGTCTGATTTTATCGAAATTGTACTTCCAGCTAAAAGATTCGGTTTTGGTCATGTCGCTGTACTCTCGTTGGTGCTTCCCTATTTGTTAGTGTGGGGACGACCAACTTGGGTGGTTCTTAACTCTAGCACCCTGCCTTTCTTCCTTGTTTTAGGAAGTTTGTCGGCTCTAGGCTTAGGCTGGATTATCTATACTTCATTTACCAGAACTAGAATCCGGATTCACCGCAAGCAAATTTCTTTTATTAAGGAGTGGTTTGGATTGAGATGGCAGCGATCGCATCCGTTACCTAAAGGGGATAGCTGCCAGGTGGAACTGACCCAACAATACCTTACAACCAACCC
>JBFLZA010000088.1:0-17870 GCA_040756535.1 Cyanobacteriota bacterium | reverse complement strand
GCGGCTAGAGTATCCGCCGTTTCTCCAGACTGCGTAACACCAATAGTCAGGGTATTTGCCGTTAGCGGTGCGGGGGCATAGCGAAACTCCGAGGCATACTGCACTATTGTCGGAACTCCTGCCAACTGTTCGAGCAAGTATTTCCCAACTAAACCCGCGTGCCAGCTGGTACCACAAGCCAAGATTTGGATTTGTTCTAAATCAGCGTACAGTTCTGGTGCTAAGCCCAGATTAATTGGGGATTGAGAGGCGTCTGCCGAATCCCTGTTAGATTCTAGGTAAGCCTCCAAACAAGTCCGTACTACTCCAGGTTGCTCATAGATTTCTTTGAGCATGAAGTGACGGAAACCCTGTTTTTCCACCAAAACCGGATTCCAGTTGAGAGTGCGAGGGTATTTTTTTAACCTATCCCCTGCAAAACTGTAAACCTCGACCCCCAGGGGTGTTAGCCGTGCCAGTTCTCCATTTTCCAGCGTCAGCACAGCACGGGTATGGGGAACGAGTGCTGGAGTATCAGAGGCACAGAAAAATTCTCCCTGACCAAAACCAATGGATATCGGAGCTTGCTGTCGTGCGACAATCAGTTCATCGGGATAATCAGCACAAATAGCTGCGATCGCAAATGCCCCTTCAAGTTCATTCACTGCCTGCCGCACTGCTTCTAGGAAGGGATTAGGATGTTGAGGCTCGGTAGTTTTTGAGTGTGCCAAAAATTCTGCAATTAAGTGAGGAATGACTTCCGTATCGGTATCGGAGCGAAACTCATGCCCTCGCTCTTTTAATTCTTCTCGCAACTCCCGATAGTTTTCAATAATCCCATTCTGGACTACCGCCACCCGCATGGCACTATCCATATGGGGATGGGCGTTATACTCTTCTGGCTTGCCGTGAGTTGCCCAACGCGTATGCCCAATGCCGATTCTAGCGGGGTTGACTTCTCGTTCTAGCTTTTCCCGCAGGTTGTAGAGTTTCCCCTTGGCCCGGACGCAGTGAATCTCACCTTCTAGCACTGTAGCAATTCCGGCTGAATCGTAACCCCGGTATTCCAGCTTCTCTAATCCAGCTAGCAAAATTTCTGTAGCTGTTTGGGTGCCAATATAGCCAACGATTCCACACATCTACCCGCTCACTCCTGGTCTACATCCCATGCTTTACAAACTACTTGCCTGTTCATAAGACGTCAAGAAGCTTTTTCTTATACCAGCCCAATGGTAGACATTCTGCAAAAAAAGAGGAAGCGATATGATTGCTTCCTCAGTATATTTAAATCCAAACGCATCTTAAGGACGCTTGCTATAGCGCTACCACAATCGCAAAGAACAATGGAATTCGACTACTGGTTAGTAAGCCAAACCCATACTGCGAGTGGTTTCTGCTCCCAGATAAACCCTGATGCTCAAAAAGTCGGTTGGGCAAGCCGTTTCACACCGCTTGCAACCTACACAATCTTCTGTGCGCGGGGAAGACGCTATCTGAGCTGCCTTACAGCCATCCCAGGGAACCATCTCTAGAACGTCTGTTGGGCAAGCACGAACGCACTGGGTGCAACCAATACAGGTATCGTAAATTTTGACAGTATGAGACATTGAATAAGGGCTCCAAACGAGAGTTCTCCACTCAAATTTGAGTAAGACTCAGGATCAAGGGCTAGTTTACCGCAGCCCTTTCATCCACTTAGACAAGAGGTTACAGAACTTCAAACTCGTTGACAAAACTGCTGTTTCCAGCATGGGGATAAATCGAGGAAGAATGGGACTTGCTGGAGACGGAACGGTTTAGATTGCATACCTTGTAACAATCCCTTTTCTTTCTTCATCTTGCTCTCATCTTCATCCCAGCCCCGCCCCTCGTAGCCCTGGAATAGTTACAATATATTGCTACCATTCGTCTGAGAGATCGCTTGGCTCTTCATTCCATGATTCGGGTGAAAGTTCTGGATACTCCCCACCCACGCTGATGCCTGTATTGAATACGTCAGCGTCAGTTAGGACGATATCACTCATCCTTGCACCTGTGACATCAGCACTATACAGGTGCGCTTCAGTGAAATTGACATCGGTGAGGTTCGTATTATTTAAACTTGTGCTATTCACAAAAGCTCTAGTTAAATTTGCGCTCTTGAGGTTAGCTCCTGTCAAATCAGCTCCCTCTAAATTCGCTTCAACTAAAATGGCTCCCCGCAAATCAGCATTTCTTAAGTCAGCCCCCACCAGATGGGCACCTGTGAGGTTCGCTCCTGATAAGTCACACTCTGCACACTCATAAGTTTCCAGCAACTGTTTAACGTGAGCAGGGTTTTCAGCTTTAACTGGAGCGGCTAAGAATATTGAGCTGAGTAACGCTACAGCCGCTAGGTTTTCGAGTTTCATTGCTTCCTCCTCAGGTGTTAGGAGCTAGTCGATAGCCTTTAATAATAGATTGCCGGAAATCACTCACTCTCGTCTTCATCCTTAGGAATGAACCAGAAGGGTGAAATGTATTAAAAAATAAAGGTATTTTCTACCGCTAGCAGGATGCAATCAATGGTTATAAATGGGCTAAAGTCCTGATGTTTGTTGATTTTTCTAGAAGCAAACATAGATTTTACATTGGATGGAAATTATACATCTATCCTAAGTAAAAAAAAGGTTATATCAAGGGTTGGTTAAATCTCTTAATTCTTCAACTTATAATTCTTGACCTACCTCTTTTCCCCTCGCCCTTACCCTACTCCTGCCCAAAATTGCTGTAAAAATCAGCGATGGCAAGGAGCATGATTAGAGCTTACCGAGCTTTTCAGCCTAACCTCAAATCCGATCATTGCTGCTAACGCGTTGCTGCCAAATGCACGCATCAAATTGCAGACTGCCTACCCATTGCCATCAATTTCCTCTAAAAGAGAGTTCCGTGACAAGGATAGAAGCGCAATGAAAAATTTTTGGAAACTTTAGGTTCTCACTCGCTCATTTAAAGATGCTGTGAAAAATCACCTTTCAATTCGGAATATAGGCAAGCCCCCTTGGAAACCTATTTCAGTAAGCATGAGTGACTGCCAAGATTAAATATGCAAAGTTTTTCTTCTGTACCTCCGCCACCACACCAGCCTGTACCAGTTAAATCGCTCAGTCAGGCTGAGATTGTGGGGAGTACCGTTCAAGGGCTTCTTGTCCTTGTCTTTCCCCTTTGTCTGCTCTTAGGTACTGTTGTATTTAAAAAGTATCGCCTTGCTTCTCGCGCTGCTGTTTTACGCCAGCAGGTTGAGATGTTAGAGAGGTTGTGGCAAATGAGTCCAAAAAAATAGAAGGGAAGGGGGTTTGCACGGATAGATGATTGCTCGATCGCCTATATCTCTCATACGTGAGAGGGATATGCAAGACTCAGTTAAAGCACATCAGGCAGAGAAGTTCTCTCAGACGACATCGTAGCTTCTTGACGCTCTCTTTTCAGCGCTAGACTCCTTCCTAGTTTGCTTAGGGTAAACACCAGCAACACCGCCACTAAGCAGACAGCAAACACGGGAACTGCGATCGCCAACCCTGACAAAATAATCGAACTGCCTGATTCAATTGTTGCAATCAAGGCATTCCCCAGTCCCCCCGTCATGATCGTTGAAGCCAAACGCGCAATCCCCGAAAATGCTTGAATCGTACCCGCAGAACCACCGCCTGCAATGAGTGCGACAGTCCACTGCAACATCGGATCGGCATCAGGAATGAGTGAAGCAGTAACAACAGTACCGGCTGCGATCGCCATTGGTGTCGCCACCATATCCAGCAAATGATCCACAAAAGGAATGTAGTAAGCGGCAATTTCAACACAAGTTGCTACAGCAAACACCACTAGCGCCGGATAAGTTCCCATCCACTCAAAATTCGATGAGAGGTTTAGATGTCCGTAAATTGACGCTACACTCATCACCAAAGGCGGCACAAAGACTCGGAAGCCACACGCTGCGCTCAAACCGATGCCAACACAAATAGTCAATAGGGTATCCATATTAATCTTTTCTACTGAAACCTATAGCCCCAGCTTATGAAAAAATTTCGCCGCTCAATTCCCTCAAATTGCGTATTCTAGTCGTTTCTAGGGTGTAGTTACCCTTCACTTCTCACAGATTTTGCCATGTAAATATCCGGTTTCTCCAAAACGTTTTTCATGCTAAAGATATCTGTAAAAGTGACAAATGCGATCGCAGTGTTGGACGATAAGGACTCAATGCACGATTCGCTCTATCTTCATGAAAGCTCCATCATGAGATGCATGGAAAGTGCGATCGCCTATCTGAACACGGTTTTACATATAAAGAATACTATCTGGGAAACTATTCTATTTTTAGAGAAAAGTTGTAGCTTTTTACCCGGTTTAAAAAATGGTAGCTATTCATAAATATTTAGTATTTTTCTTTAAAATGGCTTCCATTTAGAAAATTTAGTTACTATAATTTTGAATAGTCGCTCTTCGCGTGCGACGGTTTAAAAGCTCAACACAGGTATCTGATATTTCTACTTAGATTGATAAGTTACTGTATATTTAATTGCAGAATCAAAGATGGGCTTTCCGGCTCATTCCACAGAAATCTACCATTTATCAGCTTACAAGTTAAATGTGCGACAGCTCAGTCGCGTATATTATTTACACAACGCGAGAGTGTATCGGTGCATCAATCCAGACTAATTGATGGCTTCACAGGGAGCTGAATGAAAGTTGCTTTCCTGCTGAACAGCTTAACGGATTGAAACGATATATCTAAAAAAATGTTAGCTATTCATGGTTTGGTAGAATCTTGGCGCGGGATTCAGACAATTCTCACTGACTCAACTAAAAATTTCAAATTAAATCCTTTAGCGGTTGTCAACCGTGAATTCAATAAAGCTCCATCAAGAGGTTGGGTTGATAGATCTTCGCCTCAAACAGAGTCAGAAATAAAGTTGAGCAAGGAGAAACAACGTTCGGTTTTAGAAAATCTCAATCTAACTGAAACAATTGCTGCCCTAAAACAAGACGGATTTTCTCTGGGAATTAATCTGCATCAAGAGGTTATTCAGGAAATCTGGGATGTTGCGATGCGAACGCCCTGTTATGCTAATAGCGATAGCCAGCTCAGCTTCTATTATCCTGAAAAAAAGCAAGCACAGGCCAAGTACGGAACTCCCTTTATTATTGGACGTTACGACAATATAGCTTTAGCCTGCCCAGCAATTAAAAAGCTGGAAACCGATCCAATCCTTTTAGAAATTGCGCGTCAGTATTTGCAGGCTGAACCCGTGTACCAGGGAAACCAGCTTTGGTGGAATTTTCCAGTAGAATCAAGCCTCTATGAGCGACGCAGAGAAGTTCAGATGTTCTATTGCGATCGGCTTTGCCGGTGCGCTTCGCGCAATCGCAAAAACTCTCATTTCCTCAGATTTTCTTTTTACTTAACAGATGTCGATTTGTGCAGTAGTCCTCATGTCTGTGTTCGGGGCAGTCATACCCACAAAAAATGTTCACAGCTACATCTATCTAAAGGATGCTCTTACCAAGAAATTACAAAGTATTACGACTATAAGAACATAGTCCCGATCTGCGGGAAAGCCGGATCGGGATTTGTGGAAGATACGCGTTGCTTCCGTAAGGCAACGCCTCCGGGTAGTAAACAGCGCTTGACGCTACAAATTACCTTTTCCCATCGCTAAGCCGAAAGAACGGTACGAAATTGATTCACCACTCGATCCAAACCGACTGAACGTGAGGCTTTGAACAGAAAACGATCGCCAGATTCCACCATTTCCTGTAAGCGCTGGACTACAGCGTCATGACTGGAAAAGCATTCCGCTTGTAAAGGCATCGCACCCGTCGTGATCGCTTCCGCTTCTGAGTCATCGACTAATACCAGCAGCGCATCAAGATTGAGTTCCCGTGCTGTCTCGCCAACTTGTCGGTGAAATTCCGGCGATCGCTCTCCCAATTCCTTCATCGTTCCCAGTACTGCAATATGCCGTTTCCCAGGGGTCTGAGCCAGCAAGTGCAGCGCTGCTATCATGGATTCCAATCCAGCATTGTAAGTTTCATCGAGAATCACAATATCGTTGGGTAAGTCATAGCGTTGCGATCGCCCAGAGGGAAGCTCAACCGCTAACCCTTTAGTCAGAGGTTCCCAGTCAACCTCAAGTAATTTAGCTACACCTAACGCTGCTAGATAGTTCAAGGCATTGTGACGACCGGCTAAGGGGAGAGGGAAGCGCATTCCCTCAACTTCCAGCGTTTGAGAGTCAACTAATTTCCCCTGCAAGTCGCCCCCTTCTAGTCCATAAGTCAAGGTTTGCCCCTGCCAAACCGTTGCTGCTGTTTCAATTAAGCGGTGGTTGTCGTGATTAAGGACGGCCACACCTGTAGAGGGCATTTCTGCTAAGAGTTCGCACTTCGCTTTTGCGATCGCGTCCTCAGAACCCAACAGACCAATATGAGCCGTGCCCACATTTGTGATTACACTTACAGTTGGTCTGGCAATCTGGGTCAATTCAGCAATTTGGCCGATGCCACGCATCGCCATTTCAATTACAGCATAGTCGTGCTCTGGCCCCAATTCCAGCAATGTTTTCGGCACACCAATTTCATTGTTGTAATTGGCTTGGGTTTTGAGAACGTTCCCTTTAGTTGACAAAACTGCCGCAATTAACTCCTTTGTCGTAGTTTTCCCCACCGAACCCGTTACAGCAATCACGGGAATATCAAACTGGTCGCGCCACCATCGGGCAATTTGTTGGTATGCCCGGAGTGTGTCTTTTACCTGCAGTTGAGGCACACCCTTGGGTGTAGAGCCTGTCTCCCGCTCAGTAATTGCTGCGATCGCCCCTTTTTGTGCAGCCGTATCGATAAAGTTATGCCCATCAAACTTTTCCCCGCGCAGTGCCAAGAACAAATTCCCTGGTTTAAGCGTCCGGGTATCTGTTGCAATGCCCGTAAGGAGTGTCCCAACGACTTCATCGGACAGGTTTACGGGGATTGCGTCAATAATGTCAACGAGTTGAGTCACAGAAAACTGACAAGGCATTCGTCTATCTTTCCAAATAGGAGTAAGTTATGATTTGCTGGAATAAAGTTTTGTGTTTCTTCACCCAAGGAGGCTAGAACAGTTGTTTCACTAAAACTTAGTAATTCTACTGCTGCTTCACTAACTCTTTACAGATTTTTCCGTATATTTGCCGGTTTCGTGAAGAGTTAACCAAGATATGCTTTTAGTGGAATAGTTTATTTTAATATAGGAAGGCTTGAGCACATCGGCTTGAGCCACGCAATGTTGTGGTATCTTAGCGTTTGCGATATCTCTCAAGAGACTACATCAATTTGAGAGTTACCGATTCCGAACAAAGTTGATACTTATTGCCCCTAGCGTCTGCACGTAGGGAGGGCTCACTGCAGTGACTACTTGGACCGAATCTGATATTCGACAACCTACCTTAGAAGAGCAACAGCTGTACGATCATCTTCTCTATTATGTACAGGTAGAATCGTGCAGCCAGCTCATAGAGCGCTTCCAACGTCTCTTTTTAGATGGGGTGAGATATATAGATCCGCAAGTCTGGTTGGCCTTAGAGAAGGTAATCATGAGCAAGCGGGCTGAGCAAGATTTCAAGTTTGTACTCAACCGCTGCTGCCACATTCTGATCAACCGCTGGCAGATGCAACCCCAACTACAGGGGGCAATCCCCGAATTAGTGGCGCTGTTCGAGAATCCACCCGATCCAGCAAAAGTTCAATCGCGTGGGGCGAGGCGTTTGCGGCTGCTAGTGCAGGATTTTGCCCAGACAGAGCAGTACCGGACATTGCAACGGTTGTCTCGGGTGATGAGTGAATCAGCAGAAGCCACTAACAACGGTTCAAAAGCCATAGGCACCCTGATTCAACGGTATCCCTATTTATACGAGCATTGCCTTCTGAGTGAAGATAGCAGCTACGAACATCAGCAGACTGTCCGGCAGATTCAATCGCGGGTTCAGCGGCGCTTTGAACTAGATTTGTCTCAGTATGTTACGTATCAAGTACGGCGTGCCCAAGCGATTCGCACCCATTCGATAGAATCCTTAGATAAAATTATTCAGCCCGTCAGAAACCCCACACTCTTGACTGAGCGGGAGTTAGCGGCGTCCCTTAAGCAGTTTGTCGGCAAAGTGCAAGGTTCTTACACCTACCGAGATGTTGCTCAAAGCTTCCTCACCCACAGCAGCCAGGCAACTTCATACAAAGAATTTAAAGATGATTTGTATGAGTATCTAACCGCTTCAATCGATCCAGCATATGGAAAACGCCAGTTTAATGCTCGGCTACACAATCATATTCAAAGCACCCTGCCTCAATGCGATTTCCAAAAGCCCACTGAGTTTTTGATGGTAAGAACCTGTAGCCATTTATTGAACTTCTTAGTGGTGGAAAGTCCTCAACGACCCAACCACTTTGTTTTTGTGGATTTGATTACTAACTTGGGTGCAACGCTCACGACTGGGTTGTTGCTTAAGATTGTGCTACTGTGCCGCAAAGTCAAGCCCTATTTGGAAAAGCGATTTTCTATCTTATTTGATCACTACGAGTCAGTAACCCGAGACGGTGTACCTTGGTTAGTGAATTCCTTGGAAAACTTGAACGTTGCTTTTAGCGTCCACTTCGGTGCAGCTGACCTTTCTTGCTTAAATCAGATTATGTGATGAGAAGTTTGAATGTTAGTAGGTTGAAAGTTAGCAGGTTATAACTGTCAACCTTCCAACTTTCCCACCTTTAACCCAACTCTACCGTGCGACTGTTGTAGAGACTCATCGCCTTTTCTACCCCTTGCTTGAGGCTGAGTTCTACAGCATCAATCACGAGTTGGAGTACCTCGGATACAATTGGGGTTTCTTGGGGGGCAAACTTTCCTAGGACATGGGAGACTGTATCCTTGTCCTTATTAGATTTACCAATGCCAATGCGTAGGCGAGGGAAGTTTTGCGTACCGAGATGAGCGATCGCAGACTTCATCCCATTATGTCCTCCAGCCGAACCTGAAAGGCGCATTCGCAAACGCCCTAGCGATAAATCCATATCATCGTAAATAATCAGCACCGATTCAGGCGGCAACTTGTACCAATCCGTCACAGCACGAATAGATTGCCCAGAACGATTCATATAGGTAAGCGGCTTGAGCAAACGGATTTTATCTCCATTAGGGGCGCGTCCCTCTCCAAATAAGGCCTGAAATTTCCGATTTTCGCTCCAAGAAATCTGCCAAGCCCGCGCTAAGGCATCAACAGCTTCAAAGCCAATGTTGTGCCGTGTTTTATCATACTTGGGTTCTGGATTCCCCAAACCCACAATTAGCTGAGGAATGACTAGTTTAGATGTTGAGATGCCTTCGGTCATGATTTTTTTTTCAGAAGACATCCGCGAAGATTCAGAAATTTCAACCACGTCTAGATAGATATGTTGCTACATCATTGACACTCCCACGCTTGAAAGACGTGGAATTCTTGGTTCATCCAGCAAGCCGTAAACCTTCGCCTCCCACAACAAATCGCTGACTTGTCGCTGGCAATACCTAACCAAATACCCTAGGAAACTACCAAGTATCGAGTTGGCACGACAATTTACGACTTAGCCTCCAGTTTCTAGCTCAAGCCGGATACTGGAACAGGGATTCCAAATAAACACGAGCACAAGCCCGGTAAGTCTGGGATGATTCTGGTGTCTTACCGTTTCCATTTTGCAGCAAAAATAGCGAAAGTGCTGCAGCAAAGACCCGATCTTGATCCCACGTCGGATGGTTTTCCAAGTAGCGCTTGAGGGATTCGTGTAGATCTTCAGGGATTTCAGCCAGGATGCTGATAGTTGCGTTCATGTTTACCTCTCGTTTCATGGCATGTTGGGACAAAGGAATTTGACTTTCAGCGCCTTTGAACATCGGCTTTACAGCTGAAAGTCCGCGACGAATGAGCTTGAAAAAGCACCCACTTTTGACTACCGTTGGGCTCTCTTCCAAGAGAAACTTTTAAGGGGTGGTCGCACCATTGTCGGCCCAGAAGGGGTGGGGTTGTCAATGCTGCGAAATATTACAACCCTTCTCAAACTCCAAAAATGCTTACGAAAGAATCAGCATTTAAGGTTGATCCCCGTTACATAACTTTACATTAAATGCACTTTTTACTGCCATCAGACATTGAGCTGGGACAATCCCCAGGAAGACGGAGAGACTGGATCTGAGTGGGTTGACCTGTGGAAAATGAGGGGGAATCTGTGGAAAATGTGGAATACCTGTGTGGAAACGCTGGGGAATCTGTGGGGAAAAATGTAGCGAAAGATAAGAATTGCAAACACCTTAGCTGTACCTGGGGTGAAGAGTTTCACGCGCTAGATGGGCACGAGAACAGGGCTTACGCACCTACCCTTTAACCTCTAAATATGGCGGTAGTTAAATTTTATACCGCCAAGGGTAGAGGTTAAGAGGCGTTCTCGGTGGAAATAGCGTAAGCCTGGAGACAGGAACAGCAGGGAAACTGTGGTACAGAAGGATAATAAGGACATATTAGACTAACAATCCTCTGAGTTGTTACTTTCTCATTAACCTATGTGACAGTATGCCAATGCCCATCCAATAAACCTGATACGAAGTCGCGTTCAAACAGAGTAGTCGAGACAGACGCCCAGACGCCAAAACGCTCCGGACGCTGTAGAAATTCAAGGACACGGAGACACGGGGACAGCGTTCAGACGGGGACTGAAACCACGCCTGAACGCAAGTCACTGAAATACCGAGCGTGGGGGTCTCAAACCCGTGGACACTCACGCTCAAGAGCGCTTCGTGTCCCGCGTTACGCAACGGGCGAGAGACTCTCCGCGTCTTCTTCGATGAAGGTGCTAAATATGAATGCAACTTGGTATTAGCTAAGTTTTTAGCTCAAGAAGCCTTCGTTAAAATCTTAGATTTAACGAAGACAAACGTCATCAATCCTTTCTCCTTCACCTTTTCCCTCGCGGGAGTTCAAGCGATGGAGTGAGCATCAACAGGTACAGTGTGACCCAAAACAGTAAATACTTGGCGTTGCTCAAATAATTCGACTAAGTCGCTGTTGATCTTATTTTTAGCGGCTTCGTGTCGCAAAATTTTGATTACCGTGTTTACGGGAAGACGACGCTTATAGGGACGATCGCTAGCAGTGAGAGCGTCATAGATATCTGCGATCGTGAGAATCTGAGTTGGGACGGGAATTTCATCTTGCTTCAAGCCCTGGGGATAGCCGCTACCATCCAGCTTTTCGTGATGTCCGTAAGCAATCGTGGGTACACCTTTGAGATGCTTTGTCCAAGGAATCCGCTTGAGGAAGTGATAGGTGTGAGTCACATGAGCTTCAATTGCTAACCGCTCCTGATGGGTTAAAGTCCCTCTGGTAATGAGTAACTGAGCCATCTCCGTCTCTGTAATCAAGGGTTTGATTTCCCCATCCGCATCTCGATAGGTGTATTGAGACAAAGCTGCCAGTTGAGCTGAAGTTTCTTCAGAAAAAGCGTGAAACTCTCTCGTCAGTAAAACATCCGGTTCATTCAGTTCTTTGATGAGTTCCCAATAGTATTGAAGTGTCTCAAGGGTTTGAGTCAGCTGCTTATCCAATTGTTCGAGTTTTTGGCAATGGGAACAACCAGAGGTGCCGTCTTTATGCTGATGAGAGGGATGCTCAATCAAGTACTTGAATTTGTTTTGAGCGCATTCCATTTCTAGAGTGCGCTTAGCTAGAGCAAAACGATGATGAATAATCTCTAGCTGATTAGGGTAGAGTTTTTTCTGCTTACCTAAAATCGCTTCGGGAATTCCCACTTTACCAAAGTCGTGCAATAAGGCAGCATAACGGACTTCTTGAATTTGGCGATCGCTAAAATAAATCGATCTCAGCGGTCCAGAGGTAATGGCACTCACTTCTTCACCGAGCCGCACGGTGAGTTCAGCAACACGCTCCGAGTGACCTGAT
Source organism: Cyanobacteriota bacterium (assembly GCA_040756535.1). Classification (GTDB taxonomy): domain Bacteria; phylum Cyanobacteriota; class Cyanobacteriia; order Cyanobacteriales; family Coleofasciculaceae; genus JBFLZA01. The sequence continues at coordinate 5,922 of JBFLZA010000088.1, read as the reverse complement.
GTCGTCGGGTCTCGTGCTTCAATAATTTGGACAGATGCTCTCACAAACCCTTCAAAGAGATTTTCAATACTCTTTTGTAGCTGATTGCGTTCAATGGAAATAGCCGCTTGAGAGGCGAGACTTCGCACAATTCGCTCTTCCCATTCTGAATAAGGCTGGGTCAACATCATGGCATTCTCTGTTGTGAGAACGACATCTGGCTTCACCTTACGGTTAATCAGCTGTAAAACCCCAATAATTTCCCTATCTTGGTCTTGCATGGGAAGTACCAATACCGAGCAAGTGCGGTAGGGCATGGTTGTGTCAAAACTACGGTCTAACTGATAAGGAACGTCAGGAGGGAGATTGTATGCATCCGGTAAAATTAAGCTTTCACCCGTCAATGCCACGTATCCTGCCAGACTTTTGCGCGTTAGGGGCATCGCAAATTCCTGAAAGGAATGGCTGGGGATCGAATCATTCTGCGCTACCTTGAATAGTAACTTAGTGACGGCTTCGCTACGATCTATTAGATAAACGCTGCCCGCGTCGCTGCAAGTAATTTCTCGGCTCTTGGATAAAATCAGATGCAATAGTTCATCCAGATTGTTGCTACTCGAAAGAGCCGAACCAATCGCCAATAACTGTTCAATAAGTTCAACCTTTTCAACGGATGCCTCTTGTAAGAGTTCTTGACTATCAAGGGTTAGGATTGGGGATTGGGGAAATGTCATGACTGTTTGACGGATAAATCACGAATAATGGGTACTTATGGTCTGTTATAGCCGCCTCAGATTAAAGCTATTGAACAACTCAAGTGCCAGCGCCTAATTTATCCAGAATTTCAACCGATTTAGGCGCTTACTGAACTTCAATTCTATGCACCCAATTCGAGAAAGTACTCAGCCACTCTCTTATTTTTACCCTCAGATGGCACTAATTCATCACTTTTTTAAAACTTGATTAATACTTTACATATTTCTCGCTATTTTAGCGTGCCATTCTACAGATTTTTGGCTAATTATTTTTAATTCTTCAGTAGAAATTCGATCTAATTGGCGCAGAATTAAACTCATTCGCCCTTGAGCCTTGAGTTTGTCGCGGTGACGGTTAAGAAAATCCCAGTAAAAAAAATTAAAAGGACAGGCTTTTTCTCCGGTACGCTTTTGTTGCATATAAACACAACTGCCGCAATAGTCACTCATCTTATTGATATAGTTAGCGGAAGCCGCATAGGGCTTTGATGCCAGAACACCTCCATCGGCAAATTGACCCATACCTATCAGATTCGTCTGCATTACCCAGTCATAGGCATCAATAAATACTGCATGAAACCATTCTTCTAGCTCTTGAGGTGAAATTCCGGAAAGTGAACTACCTACGCTCCCCTACGGGTGAGCGTAGGCTTCTGACTTCATGGGGGATTGCGTCAGCTTAGACTTGCGCCCTCGCTTCGGACTCACATCTCCTCCATCAGCAGCAGTCCTGGTTCCCAAGACCGATAGTATTCTGATCCCCTCTGCCCTGATATTGATTGCAGCATTACCGTCTCTATCATGGTGAGTACCACAACTCGGACAAGTCCAAATCCTTACATCTAGCGGCATCTCACTTACCTGATAGTGGCAATTTGAGCAGAGCTTAGAACTGGGGAACCATCGGTCAATCTCTACCAGTATTTTCCCTTCACGGTCTAGCTTGTACTGTAGGAAATTGACAAACATTCCCCAACCCACATCAGAAATTGCTTTAGCTAGTTTGTGATTACGAACCATGCCCTTAGTATTTAGACTTTCGACTACGATGACTTGGTTATCGTCAACAAGCTTTCGAGAAAGCTTATGCAAGTAGTCTTGGCGGACATTACTAACTCGTTCGTGAACCCTAGCTACTAATTTTCTGGCTTTATCTGTTGACTTGCTTCCTTTCTCCTTCCTGGCTAGCTTTTGCTGTTTTGTTTTGAGGTTACGCTCATGTTTTGCCAAATGTTTTGGATTGGCATACGAAGACGTTTTGATACCATCATTGACAAGGGCAAAATCCTTTAGACCCAAGTCAATGCCTGCAACTTTTCCGTCAGCATTAGGTGTTGGACTATCCCCGTCTAACTCCATCAAGACAGAGGCATAATACTTCCCCGATGGCGTCATGCTGATGGTTACAGTTTTGATTGTGCCTTCAATTGGTCTATGAAGTTTAGCCTTAACTACACCGACACGACCAGGAAACTTGAGGCATCCATCAACGACTTTGACTGACTGAGGGTATTGAATCGACTGCTTGTTTTTCTTAGCTTTGAATCTAGGGTATTTAGCCCTACCTTCAAAGAAGTTTCTGTAAGCAGTTACTAGGTTGAGTGTAGTAGCCTGCAAAACCTGAGAGTGGCACTCAGACAGCCATTGAGTTTTTTCTTGCTTCTTGAGTTTTGGAAGAAAGGCGTTCAATGCGGACTGACTCAAGCCCTTGCCCGTTGCTTTGTAAGTTTCAATGCATAAAGAAAGTGCATGATTCCACCACCAGCGAGAGCAGCCAAAGTGCTGAGACAGTATCTCTTGTTGTTCGGTTGTCGGATACACTCTGACCTTGACGGCTTGATGTTTCATTGCTTTCACCTCTCCTTACTATTATATCTATTCTTAGTAAGGCTAATCGAGAAGCTGGCAAATTTTACCGGGATTGACCGGATAAAATTTGCTTGGGGGAGTCCATGTATCCTACGCCTCCCTATCGGGTAGGACGTGGGACTTATAGCTCCCCCAAGCCCCCTCAAAAGTTGAAGGAAGCGATCGCATCCCAGAACCTCGTGCATCACGGCAAAAGTTTTTGACCACCTCGGCAGTAAGCTTCAGGGAGATGGGGGAGCTGGGGAAGTATGAGGGATTTAAGTGGTCAGTTATTTCTGCCAAGCTGCACTAGTTTTATTGAAAACTCTGAATAAGATAGTGAAATGCAATAAATAGTATTGTTTTTGAGATTTTTCTGACCGTCTTACTCCTCTAGGAGTATGCGGTTTTGCTACCTCTAAAAGAACCTAACAATTAAACCAAATGTCTAACGCAATGATGGTTATTTTTCCCTATCGATATCAGCACACCTGGGTATTTGACGATGAATCAGTCGGGCTAGTACAAGAACCTTTTGTCAGTGGTATCCCTGCGATGATTGACGCGCTTGTGCAAGACATTCCTAATGCCGATCGCGGATTCAAGCTGTTGTTTTCAGCTAACCCATTTCCAGAATACCAAGCAGAACTAATTTGGCACAGAGAAGAATATGGCGGTCACTGGTATCGCTGGCCACTCCACAATAAGGAAGGGTGGCTATGTCCAGCATTATTCAGATACTTCAGTGAAGCACCTCAGAAAATTTATTGCAAAGCAGAGAAACTCTCCTCCCAAGAGCGATAGAAATTACTGAGTATCAGAAGGCGGTACTGATTTATTTTTAAACTGTTCAATCGAGGAATAAATCGTTACAATCACCAAACCAGCAGCGACAATACCAAAGACAGCCATTGCTAGCGTACTGATACCCACAACCAAAGTACGCACGGCGGCAGAAATATTAATAGCTGTCGGGTTTGTGGAGGTAATCGGCTTACTGGCAAAGGTTTGAGCAATGGAGGATGTAAGGAAGTAAAGTGCGATCGCAAATCCTCCCGCAATCAATGTCGCCGTCAAGGATTTCAATGGACTCGGCAGTGCATCCTGCGATTGATCGGCTTGAGTATCTTTTTTGGGTGTGGGCGTCAGATTTGTCATAAGTCTATATATTTAGTCAGCTTTCAAAAAACGCGATCGCTATTCCCTATATTCACTGTCGTTTGTTATTTCCGAGAAAGCAGGAGATTTGTATAAGGGCTTTTGTCCCTTTACCTTATCGTGGCACGAAGCAAAAAGCCCTGTTCGCAATATTGTTTAACTGACCTGCGAGACAACTTGAATTCCCCGATTAGAGAACTTAGTTACCCAAAACTCTACATCAGGGTCAGGAATCATGGCTCTTACTTTTTGGTGAACTTCTCTAGCCTGCGCTTGTGACTCGCAAAGGGCAAATACCGTTGGGCCCGATCCAGACATCATCGTACCTAAAACCCCAGTACTTTGGAATGCATTTCGGATTCGCGCTACTTGGGGGGTTGTTGGCAACACTACTTTCTCTAGATCGTTGTACAAGAGTTGTCCAATCTCCGCTCCATTCTTGTTGTAAATGGCATGAACCATGGGCCCGGAATGCACTCGACGCGCACGAGATTCCAAGCTCTTAGTATCACGAACGTAGGCATGACCAAACTCAGCACGGTAAGCTTGATAAGCCCAAGCCGTGGAAATCATCAAGTTGCGGTCTTTTGCCAAGACGACATAAAGGTGTTCGACATCCGGCAATGGAGACAATGCCTCACCCCGACCGGTTGCGATCGCAGTTCCACCCGCCAGACAAAACGGCACATCTGAACCCAGTCTTGCTGCCAAGTCTTGTAACTCTGGCTGAGTAAGTCCTAATTGCCACATCATATCCACGCCCACCAAAACAGCAGCCGCATCCGTTGAACCCCCTGCTAAACCGGCTGCTACAGGAATCTGCTTGTTGATTGTAATTTCCACCCCACCAAACTTAGCAAACATATCGGGAAATTCCTGAGCCATCAATTCTACAGCGCGATAGGCGAGATTACTCGGGTCAAGGGGGACTTGGGGATGGTTACAGTGGATGAGAATCGTATCTGTCCCGATCGCACGCAAGTTAATTTGGTCGGCTAACTCGATACTCTGGAGAATCATTACCAACTCGTGATAGCCATCGGGGCGATCGCCTAAGATTTCCAGATACAGGTTAATTTTGGCTGGAGCAATTAGGGAGTAAGAGCGCATATTTAACGACTAGGGACTAGGGTATTACTCAGTGCCACCCACTGTTGCACGCTTAGGTCTTCTGCGCGAGCTTGAGGGTTAACATCTAATTGTTCCAGTAATTGGGTAAGGCGATCGCTATCCACCACAGATTTCAAATTATTTCGCAACATTTTCCGCTTGCTGGAAAAACCTAGTTTCACCAATGTTTCTAAGCGTTTGGGGTCAGTAGCTGGAATGTCAATTGGACGTGGACGTAAGCGCACAACGGCAGAATCTACCTTGGGGGGTGGGGAGAAGGCTTTAGCTGGTACATTGCAGATTAATTCACACTTTGCCAAATACTGCACCCGCACGGACAAGGCACCGAATGCCCTAGAACTAGGGTTTGCGTATAACCGTTCAGCCACTTCTTTTTGCACCAACAGCACGATTAAATCATAGGGTTCAGCGGCTGGCTGAGTAATAGTACCCAGCAGCTTTTCTATAATTGGCCCCGTGATGTTGTAGGGGATATTGGCGACGACTTTGTTGAGGTGTTGGAAATTGGGGAAGGAAACCAGTTGCGCCTCTAAGTCGAGGGTGAGGAAGTCGCCTTGCAGCAGTAAGAAGTTCTCGATCGACTTAAACTTTTTCACTAAAAGTTCGCACAAGTCGCGGTCAATCTCAACGGCAGCAACTGATTGGACTTCTGGCAACAAGCGCTGAGTCAGAATGCCGGTACCGGGACCAATTTCTAAGATGCGATCGCCTTTTTGCAAGTTGGCCGCCGTGACAATACTGTCTAGCGCCTTGTCACTACGTAGCCAATGTTGAGCAAATTGTTTACGAGCTTTTGGAGTCATTCACTCATTCTACCGAGGAGCACAGAGCTTAACACATCCCACGTACTGAGCGCCGTGGAATTTCCAGTTGTAGGGTGGGCAGGAGTCTATAGAAGTTGAAAAGCTGATTTGAGCATTGGAGTGTAGTGCCCACCCTACGGTAATTTATTTTTGGGAAATGCCTAAGCGCAGTTATTGTTAAGGAAGTTTTTCAGCAAGTCTTTGTTCTTTTCCATGTAATCCCGTGCAAACATAACCAAATTATCAAG
>JBFLZA010000087.1:0-17938 GCA_040756535.1 Cyanobacteriota bacterium | reverse complement strand
ATAAGACTGTCAACAAGACACCCGGAAAAGAGCGATCGCTTTTCTGTTGCCTCAAATATGGAATCCGTCCAAATCGAGAACGCTTAAACCGCCGTAGAGTATAAGGATTCGTTAATTGACTCTGATCCTATCGCGCCACTAAGTCGAACATTCCTCAAGTCAACCCCATACAGCTTCGTCCCTTTCAGATTTGTTCCACTCAAATCGGCTTTTTTCAAAATTGCCCAAGTCAGGTTTGCCTCCTCTAAAGAAGCTCTAGCCAAATTGGCTCCAGTTAAGTCTGCGCCTTTCAAATTCACCCGATCCAATTGGGCTTCAACCAAAGTAGCCGCTATCAAATTAGCGCCTTCTAGAGTAGCACCACTTAATCTCGCCTTCGTGAGGTTAACTCCTTCTAAGTTAGAGCCACCCAGATCTAATCCCTTTAACCAGGCTTGACTCAAGTTGGCAAAATTGAAAGACGCGCCATATAGCTTTGCACCAATCAGTCTCGCTTCGGACAAATTCGCCCATTTGAAGTTGACACCACTAAGATTGGCATCGCGCAGATTGATTCGTTCTAACTGTGCACTACAGAAGTTTGCGCCCCACAAGTTAGCTCGTCTCAAGTTAGCTCCCGTCAGATCTGCACCGCTTAATTTTGCCCCTGGTAGTAGTGACTTCACCATAAAAGCTCCGCTCATATTGGCTTTTGTGAGATCAGTTTCTACCAGTTTGGCCTCGCTCATTTTGACAAAACTCAGATTAGCCCAGTTCATTTGAGCGCCACTCAAATCTGATTTGATGAAAAACGCTCTCGTTAAATCAGCACCTCTCAGGTTAGCTCCTCTAAGGTTGACTCCTACTAAAATGACTCCTCTCAAATTGGCTCCACAGAGGTCAGCCCCTGCAAAATCTCTATCTCCCTGCTCGTAAAGCCAGAGAAGATTCTTAGCTTTCATTGCGTAGATATTCCTATGACTATTGGATGGATCGAACTCTTAATAAGATTTTAATTTACTAACTTTCGCTTCTCTGATAAATCCTACTCAATATAGGTATTTATAATTTAACTCTTTTGTTACAAAATGACGTTCCTACAGACTTAAATCTCTACCTAAATTATACTTTGTTAGTTTTGGGTTTTTCTTAAGTTCGCCTAGTTTGGTCATGAAGGTTAAATAAATATTTATAAACCAAGGCTAAGTCATGTTAAGCCTATCTCTCAATAGCCCAAATCCTTGTAATCCCCCACGCTCCCGCTAAATCAACCAATCTGACCAGAAAAGACAACCACTCAAATTCATATTCTTAAAACCTTGAACAGTGAAGTATTTGGGATAGCGAGCAGGCTTTTTATCAATTGACTTAGACTGGCTGATATAAACAGCGTATTACTGTGTATTGCATCTAAATAATTAAAGGCAATAAATTTAGGTTTGGTATGACGATAGAAGTTAGGTAATATTACTCTATCTTGTGGAGATATCCGTTTCTGAAGGTAATATTACCTCAGTGTTTCATCTAAAGTTTAAAAATAAATTGATGCTGCTTTGAGTAGGAAATCTTAAAGCTATTGAGGCAATCTTTTTTGCCATTTAAGAAAAAAAGCGGTCGGGAAGACCAAATCTTTCAAGGGTGGGAGGAATGACTGCCCAACCCCTGTCAGTTCCATTGGTCATTGGTTATTAGTGAGTTCAGCTGGGTGGTTGTGTACTTCGCTCGTATTATATACAGCCTCTGATTGATACTCGTATTACAGCTTTAACAGTCGTTTCATCCAACGCCTTCCTCCTACTGGAAAACCAGAACTCTCCAACCCCTTACTTGGTAAGCGTTTTAGTTTATTTTTCTTTGTTGCCGTCAAGAATGTTAATTTTTTAGGATTTTGGGGAATCTTATTTAATATGACCTCTGTAATTCGCCTGCCCTGATCACGGTAGCCATTCACAAGAGGGCAGAGTGGTGTGAGGGCTGGCAGAACAGGACAAAGTTCAGTTACTATAGAAGTTTATGGATATTACGACTTGGCGCAGTTCGGTTATTGCGATTTGGAGTGTCTGTCTGTTCGGTGCTTTCTAGGAGATTATGGTAGTAAGGATGTGAAGTCAGTGGGTCAAGTCTGTTGCTGTCCGCGATTGTGTAGGGATTGATGTTGCTTCTCTAAGCTAACCTAACAAACCTTGAACCTTTTCCCCTTTACCGCCGTCTAAAATTGTAATACTATAGGATAAAGCAAACTCATAATGATTTCGAGTTTAAGAGTAGCCCAGCTATGAGCAACAAAATGCTGGGGAACGCCGCAGACCTGACAAAGCAAGACTGTCCTCAGTAGCCCACTGCCCCGCATAGCCACGGTTGTATCTCCTGCTCCATCTAGAAGAGCAGGTGCCTCTACACCTTTTGTCAGATGTACAGAACCGATTCGCGTAATTATCCTCAGGGTGAGAGCTAGTCACTGCTTTTGAGGTCAGAACCCGCGATCAATTTATTATTGCACTGCTTGTTTAGGGAGTTATCACTCACACATGCCAACTGCTAACACCAAAACAAAGACAACTAATCCCACCTTCTCGGCAGATATGGTTCGGACTTATCTGCATGAGATTGGTCGCGTGCCACTGCTGACCCATGAGCAAGAAATTGTCTATGGTAAGCAGGTGCAGCAAATGATGTCTCTGCTAGAGGCTCAAGAAGCTTTAGCAGCGAAATTGCAGCGCGAGCCAACGACCAAAGAGTGGGCAGATCATGTCAACTTGGATGAAAAAACCCTCAACAAAATTATAAGCCAGGGAACGCGAGCTAAGCGCAAGATGATTGAAGCCAACTTGCGCCTAGTGGTTGCGATCGCCAAAAAGTACCAGAAGCGCAATATGGAGTTTCTGGACTTGATCCAAGAGGGAACCTTAGGCTTAGAGCGAGGGGTTGAGAAATTTGACCCCACCAAAGGTTACAAGTTTTCCACCTACGCTTACTGGTGGATTCGTCAGGCAATTACCCGTGCGATCGCTCAGCAAGCGCGTGCGATTCGATTGCCCATCCACATCACAGAAAAACTCAACAAAATCAAGAAAGTTCAAAGAGAACTTTCTCAGACGTTGGGGCGCAACCCCACTCCCGCTGAGATTGCTGAGGAGTTGGAGTTAGAACCCGCTCAAATTCGCGAATATTTGAGTATGGCTCGTCAACCCGTTTCTCTTGATGTGCGAGTTGGGGATAATCAGGATACTGAACTGTCTGACCTCCTAGAGGATGATGGTCTAACGCCTGTTAATTACACCACTCAGGAGTCGCTACGGCAAGATTTGGATGATCTCCTGGCTGAACTAACCCCTCAGCAGCGGGAAGTCTTGGCACTGCGCTTTGGCTTAGAAGATGGTAACGAGCTGTCTTTAGCCAAAGTAGGCCAGCGACTCAACCTCAGCCGCGAGCGAGTACGTCAGTTAGAACACCAAGCTCTAGCACAGTTACGGCGTCGTCATGCGAATTTCCGAGAGTATATCGCCAGCTAGCCTAGAGAGTCCTAATTTAGAAGCCGAGGTGGTATCAAGAAATTGGTACCACTTCTTTTTGCAAAGATTTGTAAAGATTTTACGCAATTCCAATTCTTGTCGTTGAAGTTACCTATTGCACAGGCGACAATTCGACAACAGGGTAAGATTCCATGCTCGACCCGTGCTCAATGACGAATATCCTGATAACCAAGAGAGTTTCAGAAATATGTAGCAGGGAATGCGCTGTTAATCACTAACGGCTAGTGAATAAAGGATGACTAGCTGGGTTTCATCATCCATGTAGGAGGAGGAATTCACCCATTTGAGGGAACCATCGTACACAACTTATTTAGTAAACTCTTAATTATATCTGGCGAACAACTGTGGTAGACGATTTCAAAGGTGTAAGGCAAGAACTAGTCTCCTATGTGACGGTTGATCAACCTGTCACCAAGAGGCACAAACACAAGTGTCTTTCAGGCTTATAACTATTTATAGAGATGCCTATCAACCTCACCCAGTTCTAGCTCAATTTCAGTCTTTTTTGAGGGTTCTGACTGCTACGGGGTAGACGGCTTATCTTCAAAGCGCTTTTTTCCAGGGTGTTTTCCAGTTCTTTTCAAGGAGGTAACCACGGTGATTAACAATCTAAAGGGGTTCTTTTCGTCTTCGCAACACTGGCCGCTCAAGGGTTGGGAATTGCCGCTGACTGGGTTACTTCTAACAGCTGGATTGGCGGCAACGGTATCCGCACTAAAGACAACAGCACCTCCCAAGCCCATTAAAACCGTTGAGTCTCCAGCAGGAGTCTCCTCTTTGCAGGCAATAGAACCTCTACAGCAAGAGCAAGCTATTGAGTCTCCATCATCGGTTGCTCCTTCCCCGGTTGAGCAGGCAGCAGTCCCTCTACCGCTGCAAGAGCAAGCCACTGATATTCCAACCGTTAAATCCTCTTGGGAGGCACTCATCCCTCAATCCCCGCAAGAGCAAGCCGTTGTTTCTCCCACAACAGTAGAACCCTCTGTGCAGGCAGCAGTCCCTCAGCCGTTGCAAGAGCAAGCCGTTGCCTCTCCCACAATAGAACCCTCTGTGCAAACAGCACCCCCTCAGCGACTCTCTAAAGTCGTACCTTCCCCGACAGTAGCAAAAGCCGTGCCTTCCCCGACAGTGGCACCTTCTGTGAATAAAGCTGTCGTACCTCAGCCCCCTGCTCCAGTCCTGGATGCTCCGGTAGCGGCGAAACTGCCAGCCAACTGGAAAAATTCCCAGGAAGTAAGCAAAGCGAACATCCCCCCAGTCCCCAGAGCTAATGACTCGCTTGCTGATGGCACCTACCTCTATGGTCAGTCCTCAGAGCCGGAACAGATCGGTAAAGAATATTTAGTATTTGAAGCGCGTCAGGGCAAGGTAGTGGGAGCAATGTATATGCCTAACTCCGAGTTTGCCTGTTTTCATGGCACGCTGAATTCAAAGCAAATGAGCTTGACGGTTGCTAATGCCTACAATCAAACGGCTTTGGCTCATACAATCGCTCGTGAACAGCCAACACGAATTGCCGCAGCGGGTGGGCAAATCGACTTGGATAAGACTTACGACTCTCTAACTTATCCTTACTCGGTAGTACTTGATAGCTATCAACCAATCGCTCAAGTCAGTGCTAAAGACAAGCAAATGCTGAGCACCTGCTTGAGTAACTATCAAGAAACGGTTTGGAATCACTAATCTTCATCGCTCTTTAGTGCCAGGTAAAAATAAACCCAAAAAAAAGGCTCTCGATGGATAGAGAGCCTTTCCAATTCAATTCGGTAAAAAGCAGCGTTTTAGCCTAATAGCTCCTTAGCCTTAGCTACCACGTTATCTACTGTGAAGCCAAACTTCTCTAGAGCAACGCCACCAGGAGCTGAGACACCAAAGCGATCGATGCTAATCATCTTGCCTTCATTACCCAGGTAACGGCACCAGCCGAAGCTAGAAGCTGCTTCCACAGCTAAGCGCTTAGTAACGGCTTTGGGGAATACGGATTCGCGGTAAGCTTCATCCTGTTCCTCAAACAGTTCCCAACAGGGCATGGAGACGACACGAACGTTCTTGCCTTCAGCCCGTAGCTTCTCGGCCGCCTCAACACAGAGGTAAGTTTCTCCACCGGTACCGATGAGAATAATCTCTGGTGTACCTTCGCTATCCGAGAGGATGTATGCGCCCTTGGCAACGTTATCAATACCGCTTCCCGCTAATTGGGGTAAGTTTTGCCGCGAGAATGCCAGTAGGGTAGGACGGTTTTCGCTGGCAGCTTGGATGGCAACTTTGTACGCGCCAGAGGTTTCATTTCCATCAGCAGGGCGGATTACCAGGAGGTTGGGGATAGCCCGCAGGGAAGCGATGGTTTCAACCGGTTGGTGGGTAGGGCCATCTTCGCCCAAAGCAATGGAGTCGTGAGTCATGACGTAAACGACTCCAGCTTGTGACAATGCGGAAAGACGAATCGCCGCCCGCATGTAGTCGGCAAAGACTAGGAAGGTGGCACAGTAGGGAATCAATCCAGAACCGTGCAGGGCAATCCCGTTACAAATTGAACCCATGCCATGCTCCCGCACACCGAAGCGTAGGTTGCGATTGGCATACTGTCCTTTTTGGAAGTCACCAAATCCCTTGAGCAAGGTGTAGTTGGAGTGGGTAAGATCAGCAGAACCGCCGATGAGTTCTGGCAACACGGGAGCCAAAGCATTCAGACTCATTTCCGAAGTCTTACGAGTTGCTAGTGCTTTGTCTTCTGGCTTGTAGGTTGGGAGGGCTTTTTCCCACCCTTCGGGGAGTTTCCCGCTGAGCAACCGCTCAAACTCAGCAGCTTCTTCAGGGTACTTGGCTTTGTAGTCAGCTAAGACTTGGTTCCATTCGGTTTCTAGGTTAGCACCGCGATCTACAGCTTTACGGAAGTGCTTAAGGGCGTCTTCTGGCACCTCGAACTCAGGGTATTCCCAACCCAAGTTCTCGCGAGTTGCCTTTACTTCATCCTTACCTAGAGCTGCTCCATGAACATCGGCGGTATTAGCCTTATTGGGAGAGCCATAACCAATTGTTGTGGTTACCTTAATAAAGGAAGGCTTGTCAGTGACAGCTTTGGCGGCTTCAATCGCTTTGGCGATCCCTTCGAGGTCACTGTTGCCGTCTTCTACGTGTTGAACGTGCCAACCGTAAGCTTCAAAGCGCTTCGCTACATCCTCGGTAAAGGAGACGTCGGTCGAACCGTCGATCGAAATGTGGTTATCGTCGTACAGAGCAATTAACTTGCCTAATCCCAAGTGTCCTGCCAAGGAACAGGCTTCACCAGAAACCCCTTCCATGTTGCAACCATCACCCAGAATCACATAGGTATAGTGGTCAACAATCTTGGCATCGGGCTTGTTGAACTTGCCAGCTAAATGGGCTTCTGCCATTGCTAAACCAACCCCATTAGCAATCCCTTGTCCTAAGGGACCGGTGGTGACTTCTACACCGAGTGTCTCGAAGTTTTCGGGGTGGCCGGGAGTTTTGGAACCCCACTGCCGGAACTGTTTGATATCGTCCAGCGTCACGCTATCGTAGCCTGTCAGATGAAGCAGGGCGTACTGTAACATACAGCCGTGACCCGCAGACAAGACGAAGCGATCGCGATTAAACCACTTGGGATTTTTGGGGTTGAACCGCATAAAACGGTCCCAAAGCACGAATGCCATAGGAGCCGCACCCATCGGCAGCCCTGGATGACCAGAATTCGCTTTCTGTACAGCATCAATCGCTAGAAAGCGGATGGAGTTAATGCAAAGTGTTTCGAGAGATTGGGTTGCAACGGCCATAATTTCTCTTTAATGACTTTAGAAACTAAGGTTTAAAGACAAGATACGTGTGAGTTAAAACTCGATGGCTCTCGGTCGCCCCAAGGCTATAAGCCCATCATCCCATCATGGGGATCGATGGGCAAGGCAGAACGGGACTAGGTATTTATACCATACCGACTTTTTGAGACTGTAGGCAAATATCTAAGTTGACACTATTCCTAGTCCCCCATTGCCATTACTCTTGCCTGTATTTCTTGAATGCTAGCGTGACATTGTGACCGCCAAACCCAAAAGAATTAGACAGCGCCACCTCTACCGTCTGACTGCGGCTCTTGTTCGGCACGTAATCGAGATCACAAGCTGGATCGGGGTTTTCCAGATTAATGGTGGGTGGAACTTGGTCATTCGCCACTGCCAGGGTTGTAGCAACCGCCTCAATACCACCAGAGCCACCCAGCAGATGACCCGTCATCGATTTTGTGGAGCTAATGGCTACTTTGTAAGCTGGCTCCCCTAAAGCGGTTTTAATCGCCGACGTTTCCGTTGAGTCGTTAGCTGGGGTACTGGTGCCGTGAGCATTGATATAGCTGATTTGTTCTGCAGTAATGCCAGCATCCTTCATCGCCAACTGCATTGCCCTAGCTGCCCCTTCTCCTCCCGGTACAGGGGAGGTGATGTGATAGGCATCACAGGTCATGCCGTAGCCGACGATTTCGGCATAAATCTTTGCGCCTCGGCTTAGGGCGTGTTCCAGTTCTTCTATGAGCAGAATTCCCGCGCCTTCACCCATAACAAAACCGTCGCGATCGCGATCGAACGGGCGACAGGCATGAGTTGGATTGTCGTTACGCGTAGACAGAGCGCGTGCAGCAGCAAAACCGGCAACAGATAAGGGGGTGACAGCGGCTTCAGTCCCTCCACAAATCATGGCCTGGGCATAGCCGCGTTGTACGAGGCGGAATGCATCGCCTACAGCATTAGAACCCGCCGCACAGGCGGTAACGGTGCAATTATTAGGGCCTTTTGCTCCTGTATGAATTGCAGTTAAACCCGCTGCCATATTGGCAATCATCATGGGAATCATAAACGGGCTACACCGATCCGGCCCCCGAGTTAAGTAGACTTCCTGCTGATCTTCTAATACCTTAAGTCCGCCGATGCCAGTTCCAATAATGACACCCACTTGTTCTGCGTTCAGGTCATTAATTACAAACTGAGCATCGGCTAGAGCCTGCTTGCTTGCGACAATAGCAAATTGAGCAAAGCGATCCATCCGCTTGGCTTCTTTGCGCTCCATATATAGATGGGGGTCGAAGCCCTTTACCTCACCAGCAATGCGGCAATCGTGCCGGGATGGATCAAATAAGGTAATCGGACCTATACCATTACGTCCGCTCAACAACCCTTCCCAGTACTCAGATACAGTGTTGCCTATCGGAGTAATCGCGCCGAGACCTGTGATAACGACGCGTTTGAGTTCAGTGTTAGTCATGATGCCAGTAAAACAGGGCCTACACACCCAGAACGCAGAACGAGAGAGTGAAAATTGTGAAGCTTAACTAACTTCAAGCAGGAGCTTCTACTTTGTTACTGATGTAGTCTACCGCTGCTTGGACAGTTAAGATCTGCTCAGCGGCTTCGTCAGGAATTTCAATATCGAACTCTTCTTCTAATGCCATAACCAGTTCAACGGTATCTAGCGAGTCGGCGTTTAGGTCAGTGGCAAAGTTTGCTTCAGGTGTAACGGTATCAGGTTCGACTTCCAGTTGTTCGACAACTATTTTTTTAACTCTTTCAAAAATTTCTTGGTTCATACAACTGTTCCTCAACTTTCTTCTAGCAGGAGTCATCCGTAAGCCTAGCTTTTATAGAGCATAGGGGCTGGAGGACGCCGGACGGCAACAAACGGCACTCACTCAATTTGAGTGCTGGCTTTTAGGGGATATCAGCCAAGAACCAGGCAACTCATAATTAGCCCCTCGCGGATATCTGTGGCAGGACACTCTTTGGCACAATGCCATAAGTAATCAATTTGTACATTGACCCAGTGAAGATGACACTCGGCAGTACGTATCAGACACAGGCTCACCGAGAAGAGCGTTTTTTATCGGGCTAGTTGACTTTAGCGAGCTTCCGTTGTACCCATAGGGTAAACGAGAGAAGCTGGTTCTAGTCGCTTGAATTTTCCAGCCGTGTTACCTAGTTCTAAGCATTTTTTAATCTTATCGGAAAGAGGGTCAATCGCAGATCCCTTATGGTCGCTTCTGGAAGTGGCACCTGTTTATCAAGTTGCTCTATGTTCAGTCGGGTGCTGCGTTTGAGCCGCCTATCCATACCCACGCTGCCTTTCTTAGCGTCAGACGTTGGGCTTCCGGCGAATTAGCTCAAAGGCGATCGCTACAGCAAAGAAGAACTCGATCCGCAAAGAGACTGGGAACCGTTCAACTCGCGGGATTCTTGCTTGATGAGTCCAGCCATTGCCGATTTTTGCAAGATCATGAAAGCGTTGAGATCTTCCAATCCATATTTGGTTGTTTGTAACAGTAGCCGTAGTTGATTTTCCGCTTCAATGGTAAGATGACCCGTTGCGAGAGTTTGTTGGACAATTTCACGAATTCTAACCATTTGCACTATTTTTCACACCTTTAGCCAAGTCAGATGTTCATCCAACGCCTGCAACTTACCTTTGGTTAATTGTGCGATGCTACCGTACTCGAGGCAGTTAGCTATTGCTGTAGCAGCACAATTCTTGGCAAGGCAAGCAGAGTAGAACTCTCATCAACACTCAACAGTTATTTCCCCATGGGAACACTGATCGCCTTGCTTTTTGCCACCCCTGCAACAAGTCTAGAACCTTACTCCAGCCGTCGCTTCGGCTTCAGAATAATTCATAGTTCATGGCAGTTTTCCTATAAACCCTGAATCGTCTGCGCTACACACCGCTACGCGTACCCCTCCATTACTGAAGTGGTACCGAGAGTGAGTTATCTGCACAAGTAGTGTTAGACCGCTTTACAGGCGAAGCCTCTAGGGCTATTTTCAGTTAAACAGGATTTTTATCTAAACGCTTCACCCATTCGGGGAATTCAGTAAACCGATTGTTCCTGACTGACATACCCTAATTGACTATCTTTAATTTTACTTTATCAAGACTCTTTAAAGAGAGTTAAGGATTCGGAATATAACTGCTTTTTTTATACTCAACCAATGATATCGATATCCGTTCTTTAGGTATTATTTTTCGGTATTACTAGTAATGCTATGTATTACACTTTTCTAGTATTTTAACCTAGTACAAATATATGGCAAAATCACAAAATGGCGGCGGATCAGCTTTCCTCCCATCCTTTAAAGGGACTGGGCTTTCCCATCGTCCGCCATTTGTTATCAGTCATCGGTCATGGGCAACACAAATAAGGTAAGACGAATGACTAATGACGTTAAATCTCCCACATCACTGGTAGGAGATGAAGTTAAGACAGTGATTCCTAATGATGCATTAAACACTTAATAGGAACACTCTATTTAGTATTTAGTACCCTAGCTTAGGAACTGCAAAAAGTCCTCTAATAGGATCGCATCGTTATGTACATTAATTACAATCATAAACGCTGGCGGAGAATGAATTCTGCGATCGCTAAATCCACAGGGGTTGTTACCTTGAGATTCGTCTCCTCCCCTTCCACAATTCGCACGGGCAACCCGCAACGCTCAAACAAAGCCGCATCATCCGTGACTTCCCACCCCAAGTTACGCCCTTGATCATGGGACTGCTTAAGCAACTTCACCTCAAATCCCTGAGGAGTTTGTGCTGCCCACAGTTGTTTGCGATCGGGTGTATCTTGAATTAGTCCCTTTTCATCGACCACTTTAATCGTGTCCTTGACGGGTACAGCCGCAATTAAACCCGGACAATCCTGTAGTACTACCGCACACCGATCCAACAACTGAGGGGTTGCCAAACACCTAGCCCCATCATGAATTAATACCCATTCTGCCTCTGCTGGTAGGGCCTGCAAGCCGTTGTAGACGGATTCTTGGCGAGTTTCTCCCCCCTGAATTAGGTGTACAGGTTTAGAGAGGGAAAGCTGAGCCAGAATGTTTTCAAAGTCCGGCTCATCGGCAGGTTGTCCCATAATCCCGATCCAAGTAATTTCACTCGCTGCTTCGGCAGCTAGGAGAGTCCATGCCAGTAAGGGTTTCCCCATCAGTGTCAGGAGAAGCTTGTTGCGATCGCTTCCCATCCGTCGGCCCATCCCTGCTGCTGGAATTAATAAATGCACGATTCTCCTCTGTTAGCTAGGTATACGTTCCCTTAAAATTAAGCTGATTGATCAACTCAATCAATTTAATTCAACTACCCCACCCTGCTACAGGCGTTATCATAATAGCGCTCTAATCGCAGATGGGGCTTGAAAACATCCACGTTTTCAACGTAAAACTTGACCTAGGATTTTTGGGCTAAAAACCAAGCCCAGGAATGGATTGGGGGATTAGCCGCAAGGCAACCACAAGTTTCGGCTCCGTTCTTCGCTGATCAGCACCTAAAAACGGGCATTGATGTTGTTTACTAGGAAGCGATATATCTCGCCTCTGTTTCCTTCCCACCCAAGTCAATACACTGGGATGGGGTACTATAGCAAGAAAACAAGATGAGAATACTAGCCCTTGTCCCTGGCGGAATTGGCGACCAAATTCTATTCTTCCCGACGCTCGATGATTTACGAGCGAACTATCCCGAAGCTGAGATTGATGTGATTGTAGAACCGCGAACCAAGGGAGCATATCGGGTTTGTAAATCTGTTGATGAAGTTTTAACGTTTGATTTTAAAGACCGCAACGGTTTGGCGGATTTTGGCAACCTATTGGGGATTATCCGCGATCGCGAGTACGACGTCGCTCTGTCACTAGGACGACGGTGGACTATAGGGTTGTTACTCTGGATGTCTGGCATTCCCACTCGAATCGGCTACGATGCTAGTGCAGGAAGCCTACTGTTCACCAATCCCGTACCCCTCAAAACGGAACAGTATGCCGCTCACATGTACCACGACCTGTTACAAGGGTTCAGCATTAATACCCCCTGTCCAGAACTGGCAATCAATGTTCCCAAACCAGACATTGAATGGGCCGAAAACGAACAAAGGCGCTTAGGAATTGCCGAAAGCGGCTACATCCTCATTCATGGCGGCTCCAGCCAACTGGCTCAGGAGAAAGGCATTGATAAAATCTATCCAGTTCAGAAGTGGCAGCAAATTATTGAAGACATTCAACAAAAACAGCCCAATTTACCCATAGTGCTGCTCAAAGGGCCAGAGGACACCGAATGGGTTAGGGACTTGCAGCAACTCTCCCCCGATGTGAAAGTCACCTCACCGGGAGATGTGGGTAAGTTGGCAGCGATGATTGCTGGTGGAAATTTGATTATCTGTACTGATAGTGCGCCCATGCATCTTGCTGCCGCCGTCGGGACTTACACGATCGCTTTATTTGGGCCAACCGAGGCGAAAAAACTCCTACCCCAAAATGAGCATTGTATTGCGATTCAATCTCCCACTCGTGCGATCGCTGATATCCCGCCAGAAGAGGTGTTAAAGCAAATTTGGCGTGGCTAGAGCAGTGTTGACTTCTCCTCCACATTAAATCACGGGGGATTCTCAGCGGATGCTTCGAGACGGGAATCGAACACCGTCTCTTCGCTAGAGTCCTCTTAGTTAGCCCTGTCAAGCCCTATCTGTAGGGGCAAAGCATTTGGGCGATAACTAATAATACTTGCTGGGGTATTGATATCCAAATGCTTCGCCCTCCGCCCTATATAACAGTGGACACATCGCTTAGGACAAACGAACTTTGGGAAAGACGTTCCGGTGGAACGTCTCTACTAAATTCATATATGTCCTAACTGCCTTGGCGGTTGCTATACAACCAAAACCCGCCTGCGCGGGTTAGTAAGTCGTAGGTTGGGTTGAGCCTTAGCGAAACCCAACAGAAAAAACCTCCAGTGTTGGGTTTCGTTCCTTAACCCAATCTACAAAGGTGACATGCTCCTTCGCGTCTCCGTGTCCGGAGCGTCTCCGCGTCTATTTTCCGACTAAGCAATTAGCTCAAAAAAGGCATCATCCAATTCATAACCCAGCATTTTAGCCATCGATTGAGCTCGCGATTGACGGGGAATTCCCTGAGCTTTGAGCCAGTTTGACAAAACAAAGATTTTATGCATAACAAAGATTTCTAAGGCTTCGGGATTGTACTGAATGCCTTCGGTACGGTTAAATTGGTGCGGTACTAACATTGCCACGTAACGGGCAAGTTCACCGGCTTTCCAATCCAATAGAAAGGGTATCCAGGGATATTGGGCATCTAGGCGAATAAACCACAGCCGGATTTCTGGAATTTCTGAGAGTTCTCGCGGATCAGTGGGATCGCGGGGATAGTCGAGTTCAAAGCGGAGTTGGTGTTCGTGGGTAGCAATAGCTCCTTCAGAGAGCAATTTGTCAATCACTGCTTGAGCAGGTGATAAGTCCAGATTGTTAATGCAGTCGGAATTGAGTGCGATCGTCAGAGTCATTGTTGTTCAGAAACCTGGCTTCTCCCTTTCTATCTTCCTCTGAACTGAGACCAATTTTCCAAGGCAAGATGAAAGCGATCGCACCCTCTACAGCAAAAGTGCGATCGCTCCGGAAGGTCTACGCCCGAATAGGGTGCAGACGGAGACTAAATCAAGAACTAACCTTGCTGTGCTTCCACTTCAGCAACCATCAACAAGGTCTTCATCACGGAGTCGGGGTTCAAACTGATCGAATCAATTCCCAGTTCAACCAAGAACTTGGCAAACTCAGGATAGTCGCTAGGAGCCTGACCGCAAATCCCAATCTTGCGACCATTCTTCTTCGCTTTTTCAATAACCATCCGCACCATTTCTTTGACACCTTCGTTGCGTTCGTCGAAGATGTGAGCCACCAAGGCAGAGTCACGGTCAAGACCCAAAGTTAGCTGAGTCAGGTCATTGGAACCAATGGAGAACCCGTCGAACACTTCACTGAATTGATCAGCCAAGATGACGTTGCTAGGAATTTCGCACATCACATAGACTTGCAAGCCATTTTCACCGCGCTTGAGCCCATATTTCTCCATCTGGGCCAGCACTTTGCGACCTTCGTCGGGCGTGCGACAGAAAGGAATCATGGGGATAACGTTCGTCAAGCCCATGTCATCCCGTACCCGCTTCAGTGCCTTGCACTCTAAGCCGTAAGCTTCAGCATACTTGGGATCATAGTAACGAGATGCCCCCCGCCAGCCGATCATCGGGTTTTCTTCGTGGGGTTCAAACTGCTTACCGCCAAGCAGGTTGGCATACTCATTGCTCTTGAAGTCGGACATTCGCACAACCACAGGATTCGGATAGAACGCTGCTGCAATCATGCCAATACCATGCGCCAGCTTATCGATAAAGAAGTCAGCCTTACGCTCGTACAGGTAAGTCATCTTATAAATATCCCGCTTAACCATTGCATCATCGAGTTCATCGAAGTGCAACAGAGCCAATGGGTGAGCTTTGATGTGATTGGCAATAATGAACTCCAATCGAGCTAAGCCAACGCCATCGCAAGGAATCGAAGACAGACCAAAGGCTTCTTCAGGGTTGCCCACATTCATCAAAATCTTGGTGCGAGTTGTAGGCAAGTTGCCCAGTTGAGTTTCTTGGACTTCAAAGGGCACTAAACCCTTATAAACCCGTCCTTCTTCCCCTTCAGAGCAGGATACAGTCACCTCTTGACCACTACTCAACAAACCCGTGGCATTTCCGCAACCCACAATCGCCGGAATACCCATTTCACGAGCAATAATTGCTGCGTGGCAGGTGCGTCCACCTTGGTTGGTGATAATCGCACTCGCTTTCTTCATGATCGGTTCCCAGTCTGGGTCAGTCTTGTTGGTGACCAAGACTTCACCGGCTTGGAATTCGTCGAGCTTGTGGACATCGAGAATGACATTGGCTTTGCCCTGACCGATCATTTCACCGACTGCACGACCGCTGACCAGCACCTCAGACGTTCCCTTGAGCTGATAGTTCTTCAGAACGCTACCCGACTTCTGGGATTGTACAGTTTCGGGACGAGCTTGGACGATGTAAAGTTCGCCTGTTAAGCCGTCTTTCGCCCACTCGATATCCATGGGGGTGTATTGACCCCGGACTTCAGAATAGTGGTCTTCAATAATACAGGCCCAACGTGCTAGATGGAGAATCTCCTCATCGTTCAGGGCGTACTTGGTCTGTTCCGACTCCGGCACTGGCACATTCTTCGTCAGCTTCGTGCCACCGATGTCATAAATCATCTTGATTTCTTTGCTGCCCAAGCGTTTTTCCAGAATTGGGCGGAACCCTTGCTTCAGGGTAGGCTTGAACACAAAGTATTCGTCAGGGTTAACAGCACCTTGAACGACGTTTTCCCCTAAACCGTAAGCGGCAGTCACTAAAGCCGCATTCTTAAAGCCTGTTTCGGTGTCGATGGAGAACATCACACCAGAGGAGGCTAAGTCGGAGCGCACCATTTTTTGCACGCCGACCGAAAGAGCAACGTTAAAGTGGTCGAAGCCCTTAATCGTGCGATAAGAAATTGCCCGGTCTGTAAAGATGGAGGCAAAGCAACGATGGCAAGAATCTAAGACATCTTGGACGCCAAAGACGTTGAGGTAGGTTTCTTGCTGACCGGCAAAACTGGCATCTGGCAAGTCTTCCGCTGTAGCACTAGAACGGACGGCAACGTCAACGGCTACACTTTCCTGTTTGCATTGTTCCTGGTATTCAGGGTCAAAGCGATCGCACAATTCGGCAGTATACCCATACCGTTCACACAGCTTTAAGTATGCACTTGCGATCGCATCTTGCAAATCTTGAGGGAACGGTGTGTTGAGAATCAAGGAGCGGGCTTGCTTGCCTCGTATCCTCAAATTGTTGACATCTTCTACATCTAAATCGGAGAATAGTTCACGAAGTTTTTCTTCCAGCCCAGCGCCCTTAATAAAGTAGCGATAAGCATGGGCTGTCGTAGCGAAACCCGTGGGAACCCTTACTCCCTTGGAAGTTAGCTGCTGGATCATTTCGCCGAGGGAGGCATTCTTCCCGCCTACCAATGGAATATCGGCGATTCCGACTTCTTCAAACCAAAGAACTAGCGCTTCTTCTTTGGAAACCTGAGCAGATGTCGCTTGAGTAGCTGTAACCATAAGTATTCTCTCCTACTCTGATCTCAGTTTAGCGATGTCAAGTCGTCAGGTAAGAGCAAAGAATTATTTCTTCAAGATCTATCTTTGGGTTAATAGTTCTCAATACATTTTTAATGTACGTAGCTCACCTTGAGTAGGCGCAGAACGAGGCAAAGTGAGCATTCAAGCGATAAACACGTCATGCCCCTCTAATTCAATCAGCATTTTGCAACAAAACACCACGAGAATGTCTGTTAAAGTTTTGGTGGGTAGACCCTAACGTTTGATGTCAGGGCATCTTTGGACGATCTAATCTCTAGTTGGCAATGCAACAAACTCCCTCAACCACGCCCCTGTCAGAGCCTGAAAATCGATATCCTGATAGTTTTTCCCTGGAATTGATAGCAACTCCAGCGACTTCAGAGGGAACGGATATAGAGCAGATTGACCTGTTCCTCAGCATTGACTTTCGCGAACAGTGGCAGCCAATTAGCACAGGACGTGTCAAGTTTGGGTTCAAAGGCGGTGAACTTAAAATCCGTCTGGACAATGGCAAAATGCCCCCGGAGTGCCGTCAACTGAGTTCCTCGGTTCAGCTTTCCCCAGAAACGACCTGTCAAATAATCGCACAAGGAGAAGAACAATCTCCTGTTTGGGTTTGGCAAGGGAAAAGTGGCGTGTCAGTTTTGCAGGGTTCACTCAAATCCACGAAGTTAGGCACTGTACAGGTGACAAGTCAGCCGTGCTTGATAGAAGCTGTGTTTGTTGTATCACCGTCTGATATCTATCTCACGAGTGCCGAAGGGTTGTGGTCTCACAATATCAGTCCTAATCAACTGGCTGTATTAGAGAGAAAGCTGGTTTTATTTTTGCTAGAGTCCAAACTCCAGCCCTACCTGAGTCGGGTAGTGTGGCAATATAGCGACCAAGGACTACAAGAACTGAGCTTACACAACACAGACAATCAACAGCGCACTCCTGATGCCGCAGAAGCAGGAAAGTTATTGGAATTGGCAGAAGCGATACAGCGCGTGTTCGCCGCTCAAACGGATAACTTTTTAGAGTTAGCCAACATAGCTGGACTCAATCCCCTAACCGATTTTGTTGGAGCCAAATTGTTGGGTGTCAATCTTAGCAGTGCTGACTTAAGTGGAGCGAATCTACGCCGTGCCTATTTGCGGGGAGCTGATTTGAGCGATGTGGATTTGAGCGGTGCAGATTTGTATGAGGCAAATCTGGGTGGTGCAGATCTCAGTGGTGCTTATTTGAGTGATGCCAATTTGAGTAGTGCTGATTTGCACCGAGCAAGTTTAGCCTTGGCAAATCTTAGTGGTGCTAATTTGAGTGGCGCTAATCTCTATGAAGCGAACTTAAGCAGTGCCAACTTCAGTGATGCTAACCTGACTAATGCAAATTTCACCAGTACTAACCTGCATCGGGCGA